>JAYGDV010000180.1:0-12446 GCA_046582735.1 Planctomycetota bacterium | reverse complement strand
TATCGACACGGAAGATGAACTGGTCAAGCTCGTTGGAGGCAAGTTCAGGCTGACCGCGCTTATCCAGAAGCGAATGGCCGAATTGAACAGGGGTGCTCCGCACCTGGTTGAATTCGAAAGCAACGAGAAACCCGATCTGCGTGCAGTCGTGATCAAGGAGATCCTTGAGGGAAAAATCGAGCTCGCGCCGATGGAAGAGCTGGACCAGGCCCTGCAGGAAGCCATCCCTACCGAGAAGCCCGAAGAAGCCGAAGGCTCCGGTGGCGACGGTGACGAAGACGGCGAAGGAAACGAGATCTACGGTTCTGATATCAAGAAGATCAAGGAACAGAGGATCAAGGAACTGGCCCAGCTTCTCAACCAGAAGAAATAGGCCTGGTCACAAAGCCTCAACGGGCTGAGCTGAAGGAGGGACTACGGGCGCGCTGCGCTGCAGGCGCCTGCAGTCCCTGGTAAACGGACATGGCTAATATCTTGCTGGGAGTATCCGCGGGAATCGCGGCCTACAAAAGCGTGGACCTTGCCTCGAAGCTTACCCAGCGGGGTGACACGGTCAGGACCATACTGACTCCCGGCGCGCAGAAGTTCATCACCCCGCTCACCTTCGGAGCCGTCACCCGCCAGGAAGTCTTCACGGACCTCTACGAGGATGACCCGGCCTACAAGGGTGGGCACATCTCCCTGTCTGAATGGGCAGACCTGCTCCTGGTCGCACCCGCCACGGCGGACCTCATCGGCAAGCTCGCCGCCGGCCTCGGCGGAGACCTGCTGACCGTCACCGCCCTCGCCTTCGACAAGCCGGTTCTCTTTGCTCCGGCAATGAACGACCGCATGTGGAACAACCCGGTCGTCCAGGAGAACGTCACCCGGCTGCAGGAGGTGCTCGGCTACCGGCTCATCAACCCCGGCGAAGGGCACCTTGCCTGTGGATCCATCGGTCCCGGAAGGCTCGCCGAGGTTCCGGATCTTATCGCGGCCCTCGACCTGGTACTCCAGCCGGAAACCGGGAACGGATGACCGAAGCTTCGCGCTGCCTCATCCTTGCAGGTCCAACGAGAGAATATATCGACCCCGTACGCTACATCTCCAATGCCTCCAGCGGGCTGCAGGGAATAGCCCTCGCCGAGGAGGCACTTGAGAGGGGGTACAAGGTCGAGCTTGTCCTCGGACCTGTCGAATACGACCCCCCGGGGGGCGCCGAGGTGATCAACGTACTCAGCGCGGCAGAGATGCTCGCAGCTGCAACCGAACGGCACCCGGGCTGTTCCATCCTCATCGGCGCAGCGGCGGTCAGTGATTTCAGGCCCGCTGTATACAACACTTCCAAGCACAAGAGAGACGGTGAAGAACTCGGCCTGCAGCTCGAGCCCACCGAGGACATCCTCGCTTTCCTCGGGCAGCAGAAGGCCGCGAAGGTACATGCCGGCTTTGCCCTGGAAACCGACCGCCATCTCGACAACGCCAGGAGCAAGCTGGAGGCCAAGAACCTGGACTGGATCGTCGTTAACGACGCCGTGGCAATCGGGCAGAAATCCAGTGATTACCACATCCTCGGGGCCGACGGTTCCACCTCCGCGCTCGGGCACATCTCCAAGCGCGAGCTCGCTGCGAACCTGCTGGACAGGATCGAGACTGCAGGCAGCTGATTTGCCGCCATCCGGGCCCCTGCAGGCTAAAGAAACTGCCGAAAACTGCCGATAAAACGACAGGCGCGGCTGTCGCCATCGCGGAGTGATTCTGCGGGTTTTCCGCGAATCGGTGAAACCCCGTTAATAATGGAAACATAGATCGATGCGAAGAGAGTCCTCAAACGAAGTCCTGGCATTCCTGCTGCTGGGTCTGACCGCGTTCCTCGCGGTCTGCCTCTATTCCTGGCACCCTGGCGACCTCCTTGCTGACCGTCCCGCCAGCGAAACCACGGCAAACATTTGCGGACCGGCTGGAGCCTTCCTCAGCGACTGGATCATGAGCTGGATCGGACGGACCGGCAGCTACGCCTTCACCGTGGTTCTCGCAATCGTGGGAATCTGCATGTTCTTCCGCCTGCCCATTCGCCAGCCCGGCTGGAAGGTGTTCGGAGCCCTGAGTATTATCCTGTCGCTTGCCACCTTCGAGGTGGCCTTCTGCAGGAACTCGGGAAACCCCGGCTATCTTGCCGGAGGCTACTTCGGCTACGGAATCTACGGCTTTCTCTTCGCCAACCTGTCGGTGGTGGGGACCTGTCTCCTGTTGAGCATCATTACCGTCGTCTCCTTCGTGGTGAGTACCGACGCCGAGCTCTACCCGGCCTTCGCCTATGCCAACAGGATGGTCCATCGGTCGAAGCCGTGGCGCAGCGCCATCGGCAACACCGGCAGCCGCCTCGCAGGCATCGTCAAGTCCGGAGGCCTGTCACTCTTTCACTCCCTGTCCCGCCGGGGAAAAACTTCCGGACCCCGCCGCAAGATCCACTCGCCCGAGAAAAAACCCCGGCAGAAGGTATTCAAGCCCGACGAAGAGCCCACCAAAGAACCGGAGCCTGAGACGGCTGAGGAGCCGGAGGTCATAGAGCAGGCTGATGAATCCGCGGAAGAAACCAGCGAGCGCCCGCCACTCGTCATCACCCTGCCGGAAGCTCCCAGGAAACAGAAAAAATCGAAGGCCCGGAAGAAGAAAGACACCGGGCCCTACGAGATGCCTCCACTGACCCTGCTGGAAGAGCCGCGGATCACCACCAACCACGCTGACAAGAGTGAGCTCGAGAGCAAGGCTGACAAGATCGAGACGGCCCTCGAGAGCTTCAAGATCGAGGGTGCCCGGGTCGTGGAGATCCAGCAGGGCCCGACCGTAACCCTTTTCGAATTAATCCTGAAGACCGGCACCAAGGTCAGCCAGATCTCGAATCTCGACCTCGACCTCCAGAGAGAGCTCGAAGCCGAAAGCATCCGCATCATTGCCCCGATCCCAGGGAAGAACACCGTCGGCATCGAGGTGGCCAACGGCCAGAAAGCAGATGTGGGCCTGCGCGAGATCCTCGAGGTCGCCATGGAAGAAAACAGCGAGAGAATGGTCCCTGTCTGCATCGGCAAGGACACCACCGGCCGCCCGGTTATCGACGACCTCACAAGGATGCCGCACTGTCTCATTGCCGGGCAGACCGGCTCGGGGAAATCGGTCTTCATCAACTCGTTCCTGGTCAACCTGCTGCTGACCAAGACCCCCGATGAGCTCAAGCTGATCCTCATCGACCCGAAGATCGTTGAGCTGAAGCCCTACGCCGACATCCCCCACCTCCTCTGCCCCATCGTCACCGGGGCGAATAAGGCTCCCCCCGTGCTGCAATGGCTCGTCGATGAGATGCAGACGCGCTACAACCGGCTGGCGGATGTGCAGGTCAAGAACATCGCCGAGTACAACGAGCTCGAGAAGGAGGAGGTCTTTGAGCTCCTGCGGGAAAAGCACAGCACCCAGGTGGCGGAGGCGGCCGCGCAGAAGCTGCCCTATATCGTCCTGGTGATCGATGAGCTGGCCGACCTCATGATGGAATCCACCAAGGAGGTGGAGGGGCACATCACCCGTCTGACCCAGAAGTCGCGGGCGGTGGGAATCCACCTGATCGTGGCGACCCAGCGCCCCTCGGTAGACGTGATCACCGGCCTCATCAAGAGCAACATGCCCTCACGAATCTCCTTCAAGGTCAGCCAGAAGAACGACTCGCGAACCATCCTCGATGAAAACGGCGCCGACAAGCTGGTTGGAAACGGCGACATGCTCTACAAATCTCTCGGCGCCTCCAAGCTGTGCAGGACCCAGGGCGCCTATCTCTCTGAGAAGGAGATCCAGCGCGTGATCGACCACGTGGTCCAGCAGGGCAAAGCCGAGTTCAACGAGGCTCTCACCAAGTGCAGCATCGAGGGGATCCCGGACAAAGACAGCGGGGATGAGCTCTATGAGCAGGCCGTGGAGATGGTCCTCACAGAACAGCGAGGTTCCACCACCGTCCTGCAACGCCAGCTTGGAATCGGCTACACCCGTGCTTCGCGCCTGATCGAGGCCATGGAAGAGCAGGGTCTCGTCGGGCCGCATGCCGGCTCCAAGCAGCGCGATGTCTACTACACCTTCGAGCAATACCAGGACCTGGTCCAGAAGGCGATGGCAGACAAGCAGGGCTCCGATGACGGCGGTGAGGACCCCGGGACCGAAGAGCCCGGCGGTGCCGCGGATACCGAACAGGATTCCGAAGACTCCGGCGACAGCCCGGATGAAGAGCAGCCCGAAGACTCCAGCGACAGCCCGGATGAAGAGCAGTAAGCCCCCCCCTCACTCCACCCCGGGCGCCGAAGGGGTGCCAACAGGCCAGGAAGATGAAATCCGGGTCAACATGATCAGTCTCGGCTGCCCGAAGAACCTGGTCGACTCGGAGATGATTCTCGGCAAGCTCGGCCAGGAAGGTTTTGTCCTGACGCCGGAATCCGAAGACGCCGATGTCATCGTGATCAACACCTGCGGCTTCGTGGAATCTGCGAAGGAAGAGTCCGTCAACACGATCCTCGAGGCCTGCCAGATCAAGAAGGATTCGGCGCCCGGGAAGAAGGTCGTGGTCACCGGCTGCCTCGGACAACGCTACGGCGAAGAGTTGAGCAAGGAGATCCCGGAGCTTGATGCGATTGTCGGCCTTGGCGAATACGATGACCTCGGCAACACCCTGAAAGAACTGTACGGAAAAAACGACGGGCAACTCCACCTGCAGGTCAGCGATCCTGACAAGGCCTGCAATGCAGAGGTCGGACGCTTCCGGCTGACCCCGGCCCATTACGGCTACCTGAGAATCTCCGAGGGCTGTGACAACCCCTGCACTTTCTGTTCGATCCCGGCCATCAGGGGACATTTCCGGTCCAAATCGATCGAGATGCTGGAGGAGGAGGCGAGAGAACTGGTTGGCAGCGGCGCCAACGAGATGGTGCTGATATCCCAGGACACGACCTCTTACGGAGTCGATATCAACGGCGAGTTCCAGCTGGCCGAGCTGCTGCGGCGGCTGGCGGCGGTTGACGGGGTCGAGTGGATCCGCCTTCTCTACGCCTACCCGGCCTACCTGACCGACGAGATGATCGAGGCCATTGCCGAGCTGCCCGAGGTGGTCAACTACATCGATATCCCGCTGCAGCACATCTCTGATAACATGCTGCGCCATATGGGGCGGCGGATGATGGAGGCGAAAACCCGCGACCTGCTCGAGCGGATGCGCGCGAAGATTCCCGGGCTGATGTTGAGAACCACCTTCATCGTCGGCTTTCCCGGAGAAGACGACACGGAGTTCGGAATCCTGCGTGATTTCGTTCGTGATTTCGAGTTCGAACGCATGGGGGTCTTCCCCTATTCGAAAGAAGAAGGAACTCCCTCGGCTGAATTCGAAGGAGATATTCCCCAGGAGATCATCGACCAACGCCTCGAAGAGCTGATGCTGGTTCAACAGGAGATCGCCTTCAGGCATAACCAGGAAAGAATCGGGGAGGTCACCGAGGTGCTCATCGACTCCGCCGAGCAGGAGCAGGCCGATCCAATGGGTGGCGCCACCTTCAACGCAGCCATCGCCCGCAGCTACGGCGAGAGTCCTGAAATTGACCCGGTGATCTTCATCCCGCCCCCCGGCGGGGAAGCCTGTGAAGAAGAGCGCCCTGGCGTCATGCCCGAGGGAGTGAAGGAGCTCTCCTTCGAGACCCCTGCTCCACCCCCACCTGCCGTTGGAGAGCGCAGGACAGTGGAAATCATCGGGAGCAGGGGGTACGATCTCATCGCAACCATAGCTGGGAGCGGGGATCATGAACGAAAAGACGCCGGCCGGTAAATCACGCTTTGCCAATCTGCCGAACCAGATAACGGTAACCCGCCTGCTGCTCTCGCTCGTCTTTTTCGTCCTCCTCGGAATCGTCGGGCACGGAACGGACACCCAGACCCGGCAGACCATCCTGAACTGGTCCACAGCGCTCTTCATGCTGGCGATGTTCACCGACTTCCTCGACGGCTACCTGGCCCGCAGGTGGAACATCGAGTCTACCTTCGGACGCATCGCGGACCCCTTTGTTGATAAAATCACCATCTGCGGCGGCTTTATCCTGCTGACAGCGGTCTCTGATTTTGTCGAGCCCTGGTACCCCCTGGTGATCGTCTTCCGCGAATTCCTGGTCTCCGGGCTGCGCAGCTACATCGAATCCGCCGGGGTAGCCTTCGGGGCGGCCTGGGCGGGCAAGGTCAAGTTGGCGATCCAGGGCCTGACCATCCCGTCGCTGCTTTTCTACGAGGCCAATTTCATCATCGTTGGCGAGAACGGCATCTCAGAACTGAACGGGGATCCTTCCTGGCCCTGGCTGGGGGAACCCCTGAAATGGCTGACCATCGCCCTGCTGGCTGCGACACTGGTCTCTACCTTTTATTCCTGCATCGTCTACCTGCGCAAGGCTGTCAGGGTCCTGCGCAGCTGAAGCCCGGGCGGATCACGCGGTTTTTCTGCCTCGCCCGGTTCCATGCACTATACTTGAAAAAGCGAGTCAAACCGTCCATCCCCCCGATCTGAGCCAGGAAAGCTAGCGTGGCGCATCCAACAGGAGCAAGAGGAAGAAGGCCGCATCATGGCGGCGGAAGGCCCCCTGAAAGGGATTCGGGCCGTGGCGGCGCCTCCATCCGCCGTCCGGTCAAGGGCCCCGGCCTCAACATTCCCATCGCTGCGAAATTTACCTTCCTGATTGTCATCCTGGTGGTTTCCGCGATGGCCTGGCAGGCCATGGTGGCCATCGACAAGAGTGTCGATCACCTCGAGGCGGAGATCAACGACAATGGAATCGCCCACACCCTGTCGCTGGCAAAACTTATCGACCCCGAACTGATTCGAAACGATGCTGCAGCCCGGCAGGAACTGGAGAGCCTGCTGGGAAAATACAAGCAATCGGAGAACATCAAGGCCATCAGCATCCTGCAATCGGGCAGCAATCTGCTGCTCGCCTCTGTCGGTGCGGCTGCAACGAGGTCCGCAAAGACAAAGCCGATTCCCTACCCGAAAGCAAACAGCTCCGGGATCTCGATCAGCGAATTTGAAGATGGGAGAGTCCCGGTCAGGAGCTATTCAAAGGGAATAGCTGGTGATGCAAAGGTGGAGATCCTCATCTCGGCGGAGTCCATCAGCAGGTCCCGCGAGGATCTCAAGTCCTCGCTGACGCAGATCTCCATTATCGCCTGCATCGGCGCGGCTTTCGCCGCACTGCTGCTGGCAACGATCCTCACCAGGCCCGTCAGAACCCTGATGCGGGACCTTCGCCAGGTGAGCATGGGGGATCTCAAGCACCAGTCGCAGGTCAGCTCCAGCGACGAGTTCGGCAACCTGGCCAGGATCTTCAACCGGATGACCATGAACCTGCAGACCGCCCAGTCCGCCAAGCTGGCCCAGAAGGCCATGGAGCACGAGCTCTCGCTCGCCACCAGCATCCAGGCCGGCCTGCTACCGGCAGAGCTGCCGAAGATCCCCGGGCTCGACCTGGCGGCCTACTATGACTCGGCCAAGGAGGTGGGGGGAGACTATTACGACTTCCTGCAGGTTGATAATAACCGGATCGGGGTCGTCGTCGCGGATGTCTCGGGCAAGGGAGTCCCCGGCTCACTCGTCATGTCGATGACCCGCAGCATGCTTCACATGGCGGCCCGGGAAAACCGCTCTCCGAAGGACACCATTATCGAGGTCAACAACTGTCTCGCCCCCGACCTGAACCCGGGAATGTTTGTGACCCTGGCCTACCTTGTGCTCGACACCCGCAGCAGGGAGGTAAGACTCGTCCGGGCGGGACACAATGCCCCCCTGCTGTACAGCTCCCGCCATGGCCAGGTCATTGACCTGCATCCGAAAGGAATCGCCATTGGCCTTGACCGCGAAGGCGCCCTGTTTTCTTCCCAGCTCGAGCCACAGAAATTCACCCTCCAGCCCGGGGATGTCCTCGTCCTCTATACCGATGGGATTGTTGAAGGAAAAGACCCGCAGGGACGGGACTTTGGAGATGATCGCCTGCACCAGCTCCTGCTTGAAAACAGGAAGCGTCCTGCCAGTGAGATTCTCGAGACCATCATGGCGGAACTTCGCAGCCACCAGAAGAATGCGGAACAATCCGACGATATCACCCTCCTGGTGCTCAAATCGTGCTGATAACCTCCTGAAAAGGCCTCCGCGAGGGTCTGATAAACCCTCGAACACCCCCGGTTTGACGGTTCTCTACCCGCATCCTAAACTTCGATGGGTAGGGGACTTGGCTGAGAGTGTCGCAACGAGGCCGGCTTTCACGGGTAAAGCCGGGAGGAACCATGAGATTAGAGCTCACACAAAAACTTCAGCAGCAGCAGGTGCTGGCACCGCAGATGATCCTGTCGATGGACATCCTGCTGCTGCCGACCCTCGACCTCGAGCAGCGCATCCAGGATGAATTCAGCGAGAACCCCGCCCTCGAGCTCGTTGAGCAGGAACAGCCGGCCGTCAAGCCGGAACCTGTCACCGGCGACCCTGCCGATCGCCCCCTCGATGAGAGGCTTCGCGATTCGAGGGACTGGTCCTTCGAAGATAAGAACCCACGAAAATCTTCCTTCGCTGCGACGGATGCCAAGCATGCCGCCCTGCAGAACACTCCCGGGAAACCCCCGGGGCTGAAAGAGTCGCTCATGGAGCAGCTCCGCCTGAAAATAATCCCGGAGCTCACCCGCGAAATCGGCGAAAACATCATCAGCTGCCTCGACAGCCGGGGCTATCTCGATTGCGCCCCGGAAGAACTCTCCGACTGGATCGAAAACAACCCCGCACCGGGAGAGATCCAGGACGCTCTCGAGGCTGTCCGCAGTCTCGACCCGGCCGGCATCTGTGCAACAGACCTCAAGGATTGCCTGCTCCTGCAGCTTCGCCGTGACGGCGGGGACCACAAGCTGGAGGAGGCCATCATTGGGAGCTACCTGCAGGAGCTGAGCCAGAACAAGCTCCCCGCACTGGCAAGGGCGCTGGGAAGGTCGGTGGAAGAGATCAAGAAGGCCGCGGAGCTTATCAGCTCGCTCGATCCAATGCCCGGCAGGCAGATCGATTCTGAAGAAACGGTCTATATTCGCCCGGATGTCCTCGTCGAGGAGATCGATGGAAGCCTCGAGATCAGCGTGCTCGATTATTCCCTGCCCCGCCTTGAGATCAGCCGGTCATGCCGCACCGCGCTGCGGGACGCCCGCAAGGACAGGGAGGCCAGCGCCTTTCTTCGCAGGAAGATCGAGTCCGCCAAGTGGTTGATCCAGGCGCTCGAACAGAGGCAGAGAACCATCAAGGACATCGCCGTTGCCATAGTCGAACACCAGCAGAATTTCATGCTCAAGGGCCCCGAACGGCTCAAGGCTTTGAAGATGCAGACCATCGCCGACACCGTCGGGGTGCACATCTCCACGATCAGCCGGGCTATCAAGGGCAAGTACATTGAGACCCCGATGGGCATCTTCGAATTGCGCTACTTCTTCACCGGCGGAGTCGATAATGCCGACGGCGAGATTGAATCAAGGCGTAATGTCTGCCGCTGGATCTCCGGCCTGGTCGAAAAGGAAGACAAGAAAAAGCCCTACAGCGATACCACGCTCACCCGCCTGCTGCAGGAACAGGGACTCCAGATCGCGCGACGTACGGTGACAAAGTACCGGGAGCAGGAAAATATTCCCGCCTCGAGGCTGCGGCGATCGTATTGAAAAAGCTCCTCCGGAGAGCGCATTCAGGGCGGGAAGTAATCGAGGTGGGAACAGTCGTGGACAGGACCATCTGGATTATGCCTGTTGGGTTCGGTTCAGGCTTGCGCGAAGATAAAGGAAGGCAGAGTTGAGGCTGGACTCTCCGGAGGTTGCAAATTCTGGTAGCGGCGCCGGGTTTTTCCGGGCCGTCGTTTTCTGCCCTACAAGGAGCAATCCCTGCACCACAGTGCACAGGAATCTCTTTTTTTCTCCAAGTCCCTTGCGGCCGGGGACTTCAGGAGCTCCCCCCCTTCTGGCCCCTCTCTGCGGCCGTCCGGATCCGGTCACTTACGGTCGAAAGCGGGCTGAGTGAGAAAACTTCCTGCGAGATAAGGTGAATGGGGGCGGGAAGCTGAGAGAGATATTCGATATAATCCATTCTCATGCGCCTTCACAAGTTCATAGCTGCCTGTGGTTATACCTCCCGGCGGAGGGCCGAGCTCCTCATCCAGGCCGGCAGGGTCAAGGTGAACGGGAAATCCCTCATGAGCCTCGGGACCACCGTCAAGAAAGAAGATGCCGTCACCGTTAATGGCGAGATCATCAGCCTGCCTGAGCCAAAGACCATCCTCTTCAACAAGCCTCCGGGCATCATCACCAGCACCCACGACACCCATGAACGCCTCACGGTGATGGATTACCTCCCTCCCGCCCTCCTCGACATCGGCGTTCTGCCCATCGGCAGGCTTGACCGGGAAACCGAAGGGCTGCTGCTGTTGACCAACGTGGGAGAGCTGAACCACCGCGTCACCCATCCGAGCTTCGAGATCGAAAAAGAATATGTCGCCCTCGTCAACGGCAAGCCCTCAAAGGATGCTCTCGCGAAGCTGGCTGCGGGAGTCAAGATCGAAGAGCACCTGACGGCGCCGGCGAAGGTCCTCAAGACCGTTGCCGATGGCAACAACACCCAGGTGGTGCTGGTGATCCACGAGGGCAAGAAACGCCAGATCCGCAGGATGTTCGAGGCCGTCGGGTACAAGGTGCTCAGGCTGGCGCGTACCCGGGTAGGCAATATACGCCTGGCGGGACTGGACCCCAAGGCCTGGCGGGACGCGAAACCCGCTGAACTCCGCGGCCTGGACATCGGCTACGATGAGATCATCAGGAAACACGCGGCCTTCAAGACTACCGGCAACTCAGAAACCTGAAGCGGGTATCAGATGTCGTCGTCGAGGTCGAGGGTCTTATCCTCGGCGTCATCGTCTCCACCCGCGCTCTCCGCACCGCTGACATCAAGCTTCAGGTTCTTGATCTCTGAGGAGATCTCGGCTTTCAGCCCCGGATCGATGAATGCGCCATCTGCGATTTTCTTTTCGATCTCCCTCTCCAGCTTCTGCAAACTCGACAGGGCCCTGGCGGCATCGACAAGAGATGTCTGGCGGGCATCAGAAAGATACTGCCTGATCCTTAACCTGTCGGTTGCATTCATGACTACCGCCTTTACCGGTGCCAGTGGTGGTTTTGCTCCCGAAGCATCTGCTGCAGCCGCCCCGGCGGTGCCTGCGGCGGGGTCCTGGGCTCCGGCGGTGGCCGCAGCGCCTCCCTTGGCGGTTTTCTTCTTATCGGCCGGGTCTTCAGCCGTGTGGCTGACAAACATCCATACCAGGCCGACCACGATCCCAAGGAAGATCACCCCGAAAGCGACGCCGAGCCAGAGGGTATTGGGATCTACCCGGCGTGGACGCTCATCGGCGAAGGACGGCTTGCGTCCTCGTGAGGCCAGCTGTGTAGAACCTCTTCCCCCACCGGCTGCAGGCACCCCTGCGGAAGGAGGAGCTATCCCGGTTCTCTTGGCGATCGCTTCGTAGATCGCATTAACCTCCTGCTTCTGCATGAGGTTGTACTTCGAAAAGACCGACCCGATCGAAGGCCTGCGGCCCGTTTCAAGCTCGCGCTTGTTGGTGATCGCAAGGCACTTCTTTGCCTGGTCCTGGGAAACCCTGCCGTTGGAAATAGCAATCTTGCAGAAGAGAAGATCTTGTTTTTGACTCATATCTCGGCCTGTTCGAATTCACCGCGGGAAATACAGCTTTTAAGGCTCCAACCCGTCGGAATATAGTTGCCCGTTCAATAAGACCCTGTTGCCCGGGCCTCCGGCCCGGAAACGGCTTTATGACTGGGAAAGACAATCGAGTGCCGCCAGACAGTTCTCCTGGATCCTCTCCTGGACCTTGAGGAAAAAGCGGCCTGTTTTTCTCGTTACATTAAACACCGAAGAATAAGCCATCATAGGGCTTAGGGGATTATCTGTCAACCCGTCCAGTCAGGCTCCATCAACCTTGATGATAGCCCTTCAACCCTGATGACCTGTCCTCCTAAACGAGCTAAGATAATAGCCTCAAACAATCTATGACTACCAACGACGAAAAAATCTTCAATATCGTAATCGGTACGGCCGGGCATATTGACCATGGAAAAAGCACCATGGTTCAGCGCCTGACAGGTATTGATCCCGATCGCCTTCCAGAGGAAAAAAGCCGCGGCCTGACGATCGACCTCGGCTTCGCACCCCTCACCCTCCGCAATGGCATGCGGGTAGGAATCGTCGATGTTCCAGGGCATGAGAAGCTGATCAAGAACATGGTCGCGGGGGCGACCGGCATCGACCTGGTTCTCCTGGTGATCGCCGCGGACGATGGGGTCATGCCCCAGACCCGTGAACACCTGACCATCATGCAGATCCT
>JAYGDV010000047.1:0-3558 GCA_046582735.1 Planctomycetota bacterium | reverse complement strand
AGGCTCCCGCTCCGCGGTGCATTGTCATGTCGAGCCGGAAGCCGGTTCCGAGAACATTTTCGCCGAGGATACCGGCCTCGTAGGCCTCATCGATGGCCTTCTGCATGGAGAGGAAGCCATCGTAGTATTCGCCCCTGATGTAGATATAGCAGACATGGCTGCTGAGGGCGTAGGCGGAGATGAGGGATCCCTCGATGAGCTGGTGGGGATCGCGCTCCATGATCACCCGGTCCTTGAAGGTGCCGGGCTCGCTTTCATCCGCGTTGACCACCAGGTACTTCGGCTTGTCGGTCTCCTTCGGAACGAAGGACCATTTGACCCCGCAGGGGAAGCCGGCTCCGCCACGTCCCCTGAGGGTTGAGTCCTTGACAGCCTCTATGACCTCATCGGGTTTCATCTCCGTGAGCACGCGCCGGGCGGCCTCGTAGCCGCCATGGCCCCGGTAGAAATCCAGCGATGCGGAGCCTTCCTCATCGACGTATTTCGTCAGGACCTTTTCGAATTGTTCCGTTCTGGTTTCAGCCACGAAGGGTCTCCAGCAGCTTGTCGAGTTCCTCGGTGTCGAGGTTCTCGTGATACTTCTCATTGACCTGTACCACAGGGGCTGTGTCGCAGGAGCCCAGGCATTCGACCTTCTTCAGGGTGAAGAGGCCGTCCTCGGTGGTCTCGCCGGTCTCGATCCCCAGTTTCTCCTCGAGACGGTGCTGGATATCACTGCAGCCTCTGAGTGCGCAGGGCAGGGTGCTGCAGACCTGCAGCAGGTATTTTCCGTCGCCCTCCCTGCGGTAGTGGGTGTAGAAAGTGAGGACTCCCCAGACGTAGCCCGGAGAGAGCTCGAGAGTTTCCGCCACCAGCATCACCGAGGCATCATCGATGTTGCCGAATTCTTCCTCGGCGAGTCTCAGCACAGGCAGGAGGGCGGCCTGCTTGTTCGGATAGCGCCCAAGGAGCCATTCGATAAATTCGCCGGCCTTCTGTGAAAACACCTTTTTCTCGATGGGGGTGCTGCTCATCGGTCAAGTTCTCCGGCTATGACGTTCAGTGTGGCGAGTACGGCAACGGCATCGCTGATCATCAGTCCCTCTACGAGGTGGGGCAGTATGGCGAAGTGGAAGATCGAGGGGGGGCGTACCCTTGTTTTATAAGAGTTCATCTCGCCGTCAGAGATCATGTAATAGCCCAGCTCCCCGTTGGGGCTCTCGGTTGCGGAGTAGACCTCTCTTCCCCGGTCGGGCAGGATCCCGTGGCCGAACATGATCTGCTTGAAGTGGTGGATCAGGCTCTCGATGTTCTGGTAGACCTCGTCTTTTTCAGGCAGGGCGATTTTTTTGTCTTCGCTCAATATGGGGCCTTCGGGCAGATCCTCGAGGGCCTGGGAGATGATGTCGAGGCTCTGTTCACACTCGGCGAGCCTCTGGACGAAACGCGCGTAGCTGTCGCCATCTTCCTGGGTGGGGATGTCAAATTCATAGCGCTCATAGCCGCTGTAAGGCATGGCCTTGCGGATATCGTAGGCAACCCCGCTGGCTCTCAGGATCGGGCCGGAGATGCCCCAGTTGATGGCATCTTCACCGGAGATGACCCCGACCCCGCGCATGCGGTCTTCGAAGATCCTGTTGCCGAGGGTCATGGACCGCATCTCTTTAAGGAAACGCCTGAACTCTTCGACGAGGTTCTTCGCCATCTCTTCAAAGTCATCGGGTACGTCCCGGAAGACCCCCCCGATGCGGGTATAGCTCGTGGTCAGGCGGGTGCCGGTGACCGCCTCCATGAGATCGTAGACTTTTTCACGGCGCTCGAAAGCCCAGAGCATCAGGCTGAAGGCGCCGATGTCCATCCCCGCGAGGCCATTGCAGACGATATGGTCGGCCAGTCGCGAGAACTCGCTGAGGATAACCCTGATGACCTGCGCCCTGCGCGGCACCTCGACCTCCAGGAGCTGTTCACAGGCAATGGCGTAGCCGACATTGTTGTTCATGGCCGACATGTAGTTCATGCGGTCGGTGACAGTGACCCACTGCTGGTAGCTCATGTGCTCGGCGAGTTTTTCGAACCCGGTATGCAGGAAGCCGATCTCTGTGTCGGCGGCGACGATCTTCTCTCCGCGCACCTTGAGGGCCACCCGGAGGGTGCCGTGGGTGGCGGGATGCTGCGGACCGAGATTGAGCGTCATGATGCGCCCTCCGAAATCGTCCTCCGATTCATCGGTGATGAAGAACCGGGGTTCGGGGTGTTCGCCGCGGTATTCCGGGTCTTCAGCGAGTCCTTTGCGAAGAAGGTCATCTCCGAGGTGGGCAGGAGGTTCCTGCTCACCTCCACCGTTTGTGATTTTACGTTCTTCGCTCATGCGCTGCCCCCCTCGTCGTTTCCATCTTTATCGTCATCACCGGGAGCATCTTCAGTCACGACTGCCGGGGTGGCGTGGGTGACAGGGCCGGAGTGGAGGTATTGCGGGAACGCATCGCGCTCGCCTCTGCCCCTGAGCGGATAGTCTTTTCTGAGCGGGAAGCCGGGGAAGTCCTGCGGCATCAGCAACCTTCGCAGATCAGGATTTCCCTCGAAGTGGATACCGTACATGTCATGCGCTTCGCGCTCAGCCCAGAGAGCCGATTTCCACAACTCTATGGCGCTTGGCACCTGGGGGTCGTCTTCCGGGACCGGTGTCTTGAGGGTGAAGCGATGGTTGTGGGTTATCGAGTAGAGCTGGTAGACGGTAGCGAATCGTTCGCCGATGGCAGGGTCTTCAAAGTGAAGGTGGTCAATGGCGGTCACGTCGGCCAGGAAGTCGAAGTTCATGTCCGGATCTGATTTAAGGAAGCGGAGAACATCCGTCAGCAGGTCCCGCTCGACGACCGCCAGGTGGGAGGAGTTCTTGCCCGGAGGGAGGTGTACTTCGACTCCTTGCGCGAATTGCTTCGCGAGGCGTTCGCTGATCTGTTGCGGTGAGAGTGGGGTTCCCATTTCTTGTTCCGGCTCAGGGTTCGCTGGTTAAGGGCGAGTCGATGGTTTCACCTTCAGCTGGTCCCTGCTCATCAGCCGCCGCCGCGGTTCCAGGTTCCTTCTCAGCTTCTGTGTTGTCGTCTGCGCCTGCATCTTCGCCAACGATAGCCTGGATCTTCATCAGAGCGTCGAGGAGTGATTCCGGCCTCGGAGGACAGCCCGGTATGTAGCAATGAACCGGAAGGAATTGATCGACACCCTGCACCAGGGTGTAGGTATCGAACACTCCACCACTGGAGGCGCATGCTCCCATGGAGATCACCCACTTGGGCTCCGGCATCTGCTCGTAGATTTTCAACAGTACAGGCATCATCTTGATCGAGATCCTTCCCGAAACGATCATCAGGTCCGCCTGTCTCGGGGAAAAACGAATCACCTCCGCGCCGAATCGCGACATGTCAAAGCGTCCGGAGAGGGTCGCCATCATCTCGATTGCACAGCACGCTGTACCGAAGGGCATCGGCCAGAGAGCATTTTTGCGGGCCCATTTTACCACCGAGTTGACCGAGGTTGTGAGGATGTTGTCACCGAGCAGTTTCTCTAGTCCCACTCGAGGCC
>JAYGDV010000477.1:0-7727 GCA_046582735.1 Planctomycetota bacterium | reverse complement strand
TGGAACTTACCTACGGCAATGGAGGGCTCAACCGCTGGCTGCCCCCCAACAACATCAACCAGAACTTCACCACCAACCAGGGCAAATTCCCCGCACTGCACCGGATGTGGAACCGTCCGCGGATCAAGCGCATGTACTATGGAATCCTCTGGGAGATGATCAACCACCAGTTCAACTCAGCCTTCCTGAGTAACTACGTGACCCTGCTGCAGAGAAGAGGAATTGCCAGCCTCGAGGTGGCCCGCAGGAATGGATTCATCGACCGCCGCGCCAGCAGCATCCGCTCCCGCCTGCTCAACCTCACTGCAAGCAGGATGCCCCTGGCGATCGATACCAACAATGGGCAGGACTTCGCCGCCCAGTCCAGCGAGGTCACCATTGAGGGAAGCGCGCCTATCGACATCTCCGACATCCTGGTCCTTGTCAACGGCGAGGCCGTGGCGGGTTCCGACCGGGCGACCTTCTCGAATTCAAATCCGCTGGGCTGGTCCGTCGACCTCGTCCTTGCCCAGGGCCTTAACGAGGTTTCCTTCCTGGGCTTCAATACCGCCGGCGCGATCGTCAACCAGGTCCAGATCAATATCTCCGGAGCGGGAGAGGGCGAACCGCCCTCCATCACGAGCATCTCCCCCCAACAGGCACGTCCCGGCGAGATCGTCACCATCGAGGGCGCCAACTTCCACCCCGGTATCATAGTGAGCATCGGTGGCATTGCAGCCACTGAGATCTCATTCGAGAACCTGCCCGCCAGCATCGCGGTTACCGTTCCGCAAGGGGTCGCAGTCGGAGCCGTTGCCGTCACGGTCATCAGCCCCGGGGTCGGGAGCTCCCCGGCCGCCACCCTGGAGATCCTTCCTCCCCCCACCCGCTTTATCCGGGGGGATGTCGACTTTTCAGGTACCTTTGCCATGACCGACCCCATCCAGATCCTGCTCTGGCTCTTCCGCGGCGGCGAGCTGCCCTGCAGGGATGCCGGGGATGTGGATGACAACGGCCAGGTCAACCTGACCGACGCGATCTCCATGCTGAGCTTCCTCTTCCAGGGCGGGCCACCTCCCGAGGCTCCCTATCCGCAGGAAGGTATCGACCCCACCGAGGACGATCTCGACTGCACGGCACCACAGGACGGTTAACAGCTGCCCTCCAGCAGGCCGTCAATCAACCTGGATGATCCGCCCTTCGCTCGCGCTGCGGTAGATGCTGGTGATGACAGCAACCGCGGCCCGCCCGTCGAGGCCGATGCAATAAGGCTTCGTTCCAGCCAGGATTGCATTGCAGAAATCTTCAAACTGCAGCCGGTGCCCCTCGGTGTCGATGGCCTTGGCATCCGCCGCGCCTCCGCCTGAGAGTCCCTCACGGGGCCCGTATTTCTCGCGAATCTCTTCGTCCCCGGGTTGCTCATCGGCAAACTCCCACTGGACAATCGTTTCATCCTCCATCACCACGTTGCCGCCTGAGCCTGAGATCTCGATACGAATCCTGGCGCCGGGCCACGCAGCAGTCGTCCCCTCGATCACTCCAAGAGCGCCGTTTTTATAGCGCACGGTCGCGGTGGCTACATCTTCAACCTCGATGCGTTCATGAGCGACCGTAGCCACATGCCCGCAGACCGTATCAACCCCTCCCATGATCCACTGGACGAGGTCGATCCCATGGATCCCCTGGTTCATCAGGGCTCCCCCTCCATCAAGCTTCCAGGTACCTCTCCAGCCTCCCTGGTCGTAGTAGGCCTGGTCGCGAAACCACTTGATCGCAACATCTCCGAGGCTGAGGGTGCCGAAACGTCCCTCCTCAACCGCCGCCTTCAACAGCCTGCTGGTGTCAAAAAAGCGCCGGGGGAAAATCGCCCCGAGCGTCACGCCATTGTCGCTGCAGGCAGAAATAATCTCGTCGATTCTCCCGGTGGTTACCTCAACAGGCTTCTCCACCATGACGTGTTTCCCGGCGGCTGCCGCAGCAAGCGACGGCTCGAGATGGGAACCGCTGGGAGTACAGATCGATACAATATCCACTCCGTCATCACCGAGCAGTTCCTCCATGCTCGAGTAGGCCTTCCTGCCGAATTGTTCGGCGCGTTTGGCCGCCAATTCCGGCACCATATCGTAGAAGCCCGTGACCACCGCGTTGTCGAGATCACCGATCGCCTGGGCCTGAAACTCGCTGATCATCCCGCTTCCCACTAAGCCTATGCCGAGTTGACCGTTCGCCACGTTTTTCCTCCGGTATCTTTCTTGAGAGGTCGTTCCCTGCTTTCGCCCACCCTGGCGAAACAGGAAGCCTATTGCGCAAGCTGTCGAAAGGCAAAACCTTCTTCCACCAACGCTTCAGCCAGCGATGCCTCAGGGAGAAGCGGAGGGCTCGGCCACCGGCGAGGGTTCCCTGATCGTATCGGAGGACAGGACACAGGCGGGTCCTTCCGTCGAGGGGAAAACGGCGACCACGTAGGTATTGTAACCATCCTTGACGTGCACCTTCACCTGCTGCGCTGCCCCCGTAGTTCTGCCTTTTTTTCCCGCCCGCAGTGAGATCGAATGCACACCTTCGGGTAATTCGATACGCCGAGCCTGGAAGCTGGCGGGAAGCAGGCTCCAGCAGCGCAGGTCTGCTCTCTCCATGGCAGTCCAGAGCAGGCCCGCAGCCGAGATCCCCAGGTCACGCAGCGCATCCCCCTGGCTGTATTCCCGCCGCCGGTCGTTCTCCCGGTTGGCCGCCTCGATCGCCAGCTGCGTAGCGGCTATCTTGAAGGCCCTGCGCAGGAAGGCACGCGCCACGATGTGATCGCGAACCGTTTCGAACTCCTCCACCGCAAGGGCCTCGATGTCGGTCAGCAACGAGGTGGCCCCCGGGGAACCTCCCGCCACCTCGACGTGAACCTCGGTGGGATTGTCGTCATAGACCGCCACAGCCGGGATCTTGACCCGTGCGATATTGGGAATCGCTGCCCGGTTTCTTGACTGCGCCCAGATAAAGTGCGCAATCGCCAGGGAATCCCGGGTCACCGGCTCATCGACCTCTATCCGGAAGGGGCCGCGCCCCACCAGCGCCAGCACATGGACCACCCCGTTTCCCTTCCGGGAATGATGCCCGCTGGTAACGCGCTCGATATCGGCATCGATGGGAGCGAAACGGGGCTCGATGGCCTTTACCTTCTCGAACTGGATCTTCGCCAGGTCAAACTTGAGGGCCTCCTCGTCGATGATCGCCTTCAGGTAGGAACCGAAAGCCACCTGGCTGTAGGTGCTCTTGGGCAGGCTTCCATCGCTGGCACGAAAGGACTGGATGATTTCACGCTGGCGGCTGGCAACCTGCAGGGCGTAGGCCCCGGCATCCTCGCTGTTGCCATCTGCGAGATCAGCCAGGGCAAGCATTGCCCGAACGAGGACATGCTCATAATCAGCTCCCTGGTAGGCGAGCTGCCTGTCATCGAGCAGCACCGACTGGAACCAGCCGCTGTAGTCAGACCCTGCAAGGTCATCGAGACGGTCCCTTGCCAGGCGCAGGTCCCTGACTGCATCGGCTGGCTGCTCCAGCGCCATCGAGACCACCCCCCGCTCCAGGAGGTAGAGGTGCTCGTTGCGCGGGTCCTTGCGTGCGAGCCTGGTGAGCTTTTCACGACTCTCCTGGTAGCGGCCCGAATCGAACCCCGGACGCACCTTTGCCGACCCGCCACCGGCACACGAGGCCAGGAGAAGAAGCGCCGCCGGCAGCAGGACCAGTTTCAGGTAGCTGTACATCAACTCACCAGGGCCTGCCCTGCAGGCCCTGCCCATCAGCGGTAGGCCTTACGAACCTCTTCGGAAACCCGGAAATCCTTACCGGTGGCTATATCAACCAGCTCGAGGGTAAGGAGGTAGTTGCGCTGCGCCCTGCGGGGGCCGAGCTCGGTCGTACCTGTGGTCAGCTTGGGAAAGATGAGGATCTGCGCGGGAACCTTGGCCGTCTCGAGAACACCGAGAAAGACCCTCCGCTTGGCCGGGATGAAGAGATCATCCCTCCTCAACCGCGACTCCCGCAGCCCTGCATCGATATAGCGCAGGCTGATCGTCGAGTAGCGCCCGGACTCGTTGATACTCGTTGAGATCTTGTCAAAGACCTGTTCCTGCCAGTCGCCGAGCTCCTCGCTGCTGGCATTTTCCACCCTGAGTACCGCCACGGTGAGCTTGGTGTCGGCCTGCCTGGCGGCTCCATGACTCAGGAGCAGCTTGTTGACAGCTCCCCGCAGAAGCTGGTCAAAGGTGGCAGCGCCGGCTGCCCGGGCACCGACCGCATCCGGCTCAGATGGCTTCAGGATACGCGCAGCCGGAAGGTTGCAGGATGAAAGAAGCGGTGCGACCACCGCGAGAGCAAGCAATACGTGAAAGAGTTTCTTCATTGGATTCCCCTGTACTGACTCTGTATTAAAAAAATTCCAAGTGCCTGTTTCGACGGTACCACCGCAGAAAACTTCATAAAGAAATATCGAATTAGAATAAGGACATCAACTAGCCGCAGCCGCAGCTTGAATCCCCGCAGTCGCCACCCTGCTTGCCATGGGCCCCCTCAGGCCCAATCCCAGGCTCCGTTCCTGCGCCGTTGGGAGGAGGCACAACCTGCCCCTGGGCAAGCTGGCGAAGGTAGTCAAACGTGAAGATCCCGCTGGTATGACCATCTGACCAGTTCACCTGGATCGCGTAATTACCCACCTGGCGAATCGTCTGTGGGCGAACATCCTCGCCGACCTGGGATGGCTGGAGAATCTGGGAGCCTGAAATTTCATCAACACAGGCGGCACATCGGCAGGAGCGGCGCAATTCGACCACATCAAAGTCGTTGACCTGGCCATCGTCCCAGATGATACGCAGCTCACGAACCCCGCTTTGCTTGATTTCAACCGGTACCGGATTTCCACTCACAGCATCCTACTCCCATTAAAATTCCGACTCAGGTTTTCCAGTCAATCGGTTCGGGCATGACCAGGCCTGGCCTGTCCCCGGCCTGCTCGGCGAGAATACTCAACCGGGCAGCCACGCGGCCCGCCACCTCGGTATAGGCAACAGCCGCCGGGGATTGCGGATCAGCCACGACGATCGGCTGGCCCTCGTCCCCTCCCTTCACCACGGCGGGATCGATGGGAACCTCACCGAGGTAGTCGACACCCAGCTCCTCCGCTGTTTTGCGGCCTCCGCCGTGACTGAAGATCTCGTGACGCTCATCGCAATTCGGACAGATGAAATAACTCATATTCTCAACGATCCCCAGCACCGGGACCTTGAGCTGCTCGAACATCCTGAGCCCCTTGCGCGCATCGATGAGGCTGACATCCTGCGGCGTCGTCACGATCACGGCACCCGACATGCTCACCACCTGCGACATTGAGAGCTGGGCATCTCCGGTTCCCGGGGGCAGGTCTACGACCAGGTAATCGAGCTCCCCCCACTCCACATCAGCGGTAAACTGGCGGATCAGCTGGTGCACCATGGGGCCGCGCCAGATCACCGGGCGGTCCGCATCGGAGAGAAATCCCATCGACATGACCTTCACCCCGTGGCCCTCGAGGGGAATGATCTTATTGTTGGGGCTCATCTCCGGCTGCCCACTGACTCCGAACATCATAGCCATGCTCGGGCCGTAGACATCCGCATCCACGAGGCCCACTTCGGCCCCGGAGATCTTGAGGGCCAGGGCTATGTTGATGGCCGTGGTCGACTTACCGACCCCGCCCTTGCCGCTGGCCACAGCTATAATATTTTTCACTCCCGGAAGGGTCGGTCCTCCACCCGGATTGGCCTGGCGGGTCTGCGCCGTCATCTCGATATCGACCTCCTCGACACCGGGAATCCCTGACACCTTGGTGAAACACTCTGCTTTCAGTTGCTCTTTTACCGGGCAGGCCGGCGTGGTCAGCTCGACCTTGAAGGAAACCTTCGCCCCTTCTATGGCGAGATCCTTGATGAACCCCAGGGTGACTATGTCCCGGTTCAGATCAGGATCCTGGACCGTCCCCAGAACCTCGAGTACGGCTTCTTCGTTGAGAATCTCGTTCGGCATGACGCTTTCTTACCAATGAATTCTGCTGCAACCCCTGGAGGAATAATGCTCCGGGAAATACCTCCCGGCCCCTGCAAGGTAAGTCCTGTTCTTGCCGACAGGCACGGCAAGACTATAAAATACGCTCCCTTTATCCGTTGTAAACGACAGATCTGTTTTATTGTCCTGTATTACAAGCGAGCTTCCGGGGCGAAGCCAGCCCGGCAGACGCAAATTCATTGAGGAAGAGCCCCGGCTCACAAGATTCAAGGTGATCATTCATGAAACAATCGATGACGGCCTGCTGCCTTTTGACCTTATCCCTGTTGCTGCCATCCTGCCAATTGTCTGAGCCAGGGACGGGAAAAATGAACTCATCCGCAGCCCTGCAGAAAACACTCATTGACTCCGGCGACAATATTCGCGTCGAGACCTGGAGCACCGGTTCCCGGAAAGTCAACCTGTCCACCGACCACAGCTGGAGTGTATCCAAGAGCGTGCTGCATGGCGGGCGCCAGGAAAACGTAGATGTCGTGGACGTGGACAACGGCGTGCTGCGCTTCCGGATCATCCCGACCCGGGGCATGAACATCTGGGATGCCCATACCAGGGACGGGTTTCGCCTCGGTTGGAACTCACCGGTCAAGGAAATCGTTCACCCGGGATTCGTCAACCTTGACACCCGCGGTGGCCTCGGCTGGCTCGAAGGATTCGGCGAGATGCTCAACCGCTGCGGCCTGGCCTCTTTCGGGGCACCCGGCATCGACGTGGTACCCAGCAATACCGGAGCCCCCACCGAGGTCACCCTCGGCCTGCATGGAAAGATCAGCTACCTGCCTGCCAGCAGGTGCGAGGTTATCATCGAACCTGCCCCCTCGCGAAAGATCAGGATCCGGGGTTATATCGATGAGACCATGATGTTCGGCACGCAGCTGCGACTGGTTTCAGAAATCTGGACCGAGCCCGGCTCCTCGACCATCCATTTCGAAGACGAGATCATCAACCTGGCGGATAAGGACCAGGAGATGCAGTACCTCTACCACTGCAACTTCGGCCAGCCGCTGCTGGACGAGGGCACCCGGTTCATCGCCCCCGTCAAGAAGGTGCTGCCACGGGATGCCCGGGCCGCCGTGGGAGGTCTTGAGAGCTGGGACGTCTACGGCCCCCCGCAGGCGGGCTACACCGAGCAGGTCTACCTCATGACCCTCTGGGGCGATGAGGACAATCGCACCGAGACCATGCTCCAGAACAAGGCGGGAGACCGGGGCGTATCGCTGACCTTCTCGACCACCGAGCTGCCCTACTTCACCCTCTGGAAGAACACCACGGCTCTCAAGGACGGCTACGTCACCGGCATCGAGCCGGGAACCAGCTACCCGATGCTGCGCAGCATCGAGAGAAAGGGCGGACGGGTTCCCGTCCTCAAGGGAGGACAGTCCTACAAGGCCAGCATGGGAATCAACGTCCTGGCAGACAGTGCTGCGGTGGAGGCCGCCCGCAAGCGGATCGCAGCCCTGCAGGGAGACCGGAAAACCACCGTCCAGAAGGAAGCCCTCAGCCAGTAAACCACCAGCCCTGCGTTCGCGGAGACAAGGTCAGAGATGAAGCGCCTTCGACCGCGAATACCGGAAATTATTCGACTGACGCCTCCCCGGCAGCCGCTGCGCCGCTGCGCAACTCATCAAGGGCCCGGCTGAAATCTTCCGGTGGCTCACAGCTGA
>JAYGDV010000342.1:0-1748 GCA_046582735.1 Planctomycetota bacterium | reverse complement strand
TGGTCGATGAGATGGGCTGCGAGATCTCCATCGATGCTCAGCTGCTTGCCCGGCATGGCATCGAGCTGGAACCGTGCAGCCACCTCCGACACCCTCGTCGCCCCACGGGTGATGACAACGAACTGAACCAGTACGATGACCGTGAAAACGACGAATCCGACCACCAGGTTATCCCCGCCAACGAAGCTGCCGAAGGTCTGGACCACCTTGCCTGCAGCCAGCGGACCATCAGCCGCATTTCCCAGGATCAACCGGGTGGTGGCTATATTCAACGACAGGCGGAAGAAGGTCACCACCAGCAGCAGTGAAGGGAAAACACTGAAGTCCAGGGGCCTCCTGACTGCAGATGCCGTCATCAGGACAACAAGCGAGATCGTGATGTTGACGATCAGCAGGGTATCAACCAGGCTGGGAGGAAGCGGCACCAGGAGTACCAGCAGGATGGAGATCAGGATGAGGCCGAAGAAAAGATCGGGCTGTACCTTGACCCTTCCCCAGAGAGAGTGGGCGCCTGAGCTTCTCAACATGTCATGCGCGTTCATTCAACACCTCCCCCGCCGGGGGCTATGGCCGCAACCAGGCGCCGGGCAAATCCGCGGCGTTTCCTGCTGATGATTTCAGGCACTTCCTGGCGGGCAAGCTCTTCCTGGAGCTCTTCCCTGGTCATCATCAGCTCCCGCTCAAGCTCCCACTTTCGGCGGAACCAGTCGAGCATTCCAAGAACGATGAGCCCGGTGACGAGAGTCAGCCCGGAGCCCAGGAGGTATTGCGACCCGATGTACATACCCGCGGTACCATTGAGTTCCAGCAGCCTGCCCGGGCTCACATCCCCCCCGCGTGCAACCAGGGGAGAAACTGCCCAGTAGAGCCCTCCGCCAATCCAGGCGCATTTCAAGAAGGCAAACAACCCCGTGATGAGAGCTCTGCGGGAGAAGACCCTGGCAAACCCGGCAGCCGGCGAGAGGTGGTGCAGGTTCGGAGAAACCGCAGTCGGCCTGAAAACCCACCCGCTCTGGACCAGGCTCGAAACCAGCACCAGGGTAAGGACAATCAACAGTAGAGGAGCAATAAACCCGATGGCCTCCAGCAATACGTTGCGCAGAAGGGATGCCGTAGACTCCGCGGTCAGGCTGGGCTGCACAAAAGCCTCCTCCAGCATCTGGCGAACCCGTGCAAGAACCCGTTCAAAGGAAGGACCGCCTAAATAGCGAAAGGCGAAGAAAACCCAGAGCAGAGAGAAGGCAGCAACGAGATCGTGGCTCAAGGCAACCCGGCCCTGCTGGCGGGCAAGCTGGCGCCTCGACTCGGTAGGCTTTTCAGTTTTTTGATCCCAATCTGATAACATCGTTATTTCCCGCCCGGCTGCGTTCTCAAGCGCCCCAACTCGAAAGAAAATCCTCTGCGCCCACCACGGCAGATCTGAGCATCCCCCCCACATACCTCAGCGAAACAGGTAACGAGGCGTAAAGCACTGCCAGGCCGACCAGGAGCCTTACCGGCAATCCCAGGGTGAAAAGTTCTGCCTGGGGCAGGGCCCTGCCGAGCACCCCCTGGGCCATTGAAACCAATGCCATGGCGAGCAGGAGGGGCAGCGCGAGGACCAGTGCTGCGAAGAAGAGGTCGCCGCCGATCTCCAGCGCCAGGCGCCCGAGCACCACCGGTACGGCTTCTCCCGAGAGTGAACCGGGCGGAACCCAGGTAAAACTCTTCAGGACAGACCGGATCAGGCTGTGATGCAGGTTCAGAGC
>JAYGDV010000276.1:0-5549 GCA_046582735.1 Planctomycetota bacterium | reverse complement strand
AGACTTCGGAGATTTTCTCTGGGTTTCCAACCTGCCTTATGGGATTGCAACCACCCTGATTATTGCCCTGCTGGAATCGGCAGTATCCTGGCAGAAAGCGGTCCTGACTGTCCAAAATGAGGTTGCTGAGCGTATTTGCGCTGCCCCGGTGATCCAGGGTAAGGGGCGTCGCGATCGCTCCAGGGCGCAATCCAGCATCGGTTACGGGCCCGCCTCCCTACTCGTCGGTTACTGGGCCCGGTCAAAATACCTCAAAAAAATTGCTCCAGGCTCTTTCTGGCCTCCTCCACGAGTAGATTCAGCAGTGATCCGATTGGAACCTCGCTATAAAGTCGTAACCGGTGATATTAAAAAGGATTACGTTTCCTTTTCTGAATGGGTTCGGATTCTTTTTCAACAGCGGCGAAAACAGCTGGGGGGTAGTTTGCGGAGCATTCTTGGCCGGGATAAAGCTGATAAAGCACTTACATTAAGCAAACTGGATGCTGCCGTTCGGCCGGAGAACATGTCCCTGGAGGATTTTCGGCTCCTGGCCACAGTATTTCCGTTCAATAATGGTTGAAGGTTTCTGATTACACCCCTAAAATCAACTGTTCGAAGAAGTAATCGCATATGGCTTCCCGGAATAAATAGAGGGGATGGCAGCCCGGTTCACCAGCATTGGTGATCGGGACGAGCGCCCTAGCCGGTGGCGCAAAATTTTACGGGAGCCGCCTGGGATTTGTATTCGCGCGTATTGAAGCGTATTCAATAGGTTCGGGCGAGGCAGAGATAGCTACAGGAATCTTTCGCAATAGCTCAGATTCCGTTGCGCGTCGACTGCTGTTCGTATGGACTTTTTTTTCTGGAGTTCCTGTTTATAGGATTCCTAGAGACTGTTGCCTATAGGAGGTGGCAGGAGAGTTTTGAGGGCTGTTTGAGCCCTGTAGAACGGATTCCCGGGACTTTAAAGTGTTGAGCCAGTTCCCTGGTTCAACAGGTTTGAAAGAAGATTGACGAGTCGGTTTTCCTTTGTCGGAAAAACGGCTGCCTGTTTCCTGTGAACGTGGAGGGCCGGACATTTTATTGCTGCAGGGCTTCGGGCTCTACTGCACGAGATGTTCCAGCCGCCTGAAGGGGGAAGATTTGGTTACTGCTGAATCTGCCGGAGGATTCATCCCACAAACTGACCTTGATCAGATCAAGGCCAGGGTTTCCATTGATGAACTTCTCAGGGACTACGATCTCCAGTTGGTCGATTCCGGCCGGGGGAGACTCAAGGCCCTTTGTCCGTTTCACAATGAGAAGACCCCCTCCTTCTCCGTGAATATCGAGAAGCAGTACTATCATTGCTTTGGTTGCCAGACCAGCGGCAACATCTTCACCTTCGTTATGGAATACGAGCGGGTTGGGTTTCCGGAAGCCGTTGAGCTCCTGGCGCACAAGGCAGGTGTCGTCATTCAGCGTACCGCGAAAAAAGACGACCAGTACCGTAAGACTCTGGGGCTTTTTGAGGCCCTCGATTTTGCGGCGGAATTTTACCATCGGTACCTGCTGGATGCACCCGGGGCTGAGGGGGCACGGCAGTACCTGGAAAAGCGTGGTATCAACCGTGAAATGCAGGAGCAGTTCAAGTTGGGCTGTTCACCTGCTGGCTGGGAGGAACTCCTTGGTAAGGCGACCGCGGCCGGGCACTCAGCTGAGACCCTGGAGCAGGCTGGATTGATCAGACAGAGGAAATCCGGCAACGGCTCCGGGCATTTTGACGAATTCCGGGGCAAGTTGATGTTTCCCATCCAGGATGCCCAGGGGCGAATGACTGGTTTTGGGGCCAGGCGACTGGAAGGCGATGATGATCCGGCTAAGTACCGCAATACGCGTGAAACAAAAATATTCAATAAATCACGAGTCCTCTACGGCCTGCCCCAATCGAAACTGGGGATTCGCACCAGGAAAGCAATCGTGGTCGTCGAGGGGTATACCGATACGATCATGGCTCACCAGGCGGGACTGGACTTTTTCGTTGCCAGCCTGGGGACAGCTTTCACGAAAGAGAATGCTCAGGCCTTGAAGCGCTACTCCGGCAAGGTCTATATGATTTTTGATGGTGACGCCGCTGGGCTCGATGCCGCGGAGAGGTCCCTTGAGCTGCTTGTCGCAGAAGATCTCGATGTCCTGATCTATCCGGTTGTGGACGGCAAGGACCCCTGCGATGTGATTGCAGAGACCGGAGGAGATGCCTTCTGGACAAGTGTCCAGAACGACTCATTGAACATTTTCGATTTCAAATGGAATCGCACAATCGGTTCGCAGGAGGCGGCCGCCAGTCCTCAGGCCCTCTCCAGGGCGGTTACCGACTTCCTCGGCCTCGTGGCAAAGATATCAGACAAGGTGGCCCGCCGTGCAACCTTGAATACCTACCTCGAGAAACTGGGCATTATAGGCTTGAGAGCAGAAGATCTTCCCCTTGCCAAGCTGGGCCTGGATGCTCCAGCCCCGACGGCTCCAAATGTTTCCCAACACCAGGAGAGCGACTCCGGAGTTGAAGCTTCGTTACATCCCCTCCTGGAGATGGTGATGCTTTGCATGAGTGATCTTCCGGAGAAGGCGGCGGAAATCTGGGAAGCAGTGTCCGATGGTTTGCTGACTGGTGAAGCCGGGCAGGCTCTGCAGTCGTCGGTTGAGAACCTGTTCTCAGCCGGGTCTTTCACTGTCGACCGGCTGGTGCATGACATGAACCCAGTTATTCGCAGTGCAGTCATAGGGCTTCTGGATCGCGAGGTGGAAGCCTCGGTAAATCCCGCTGCGGAAGCTTTGCACCGCTGGGCGAATTGCCGTAAGGATCTTCAACGCTGGAGACTGAACGATGAGATTGACAGCCTCACCAGGGAACGGATCTCTGCGTCCGATTCGGGTGCTGCCGAGCAGGAAAAGAGTCTGCGGAGAGAGATTTCGGGTTTGCGCAGGGAACTTTCGAGACTGCGCAACGAAACAGATGAATTGACACTTTCGAGTTAAGGATAACCCCTGAGCATTTAATTTAAGGAAAACCAGAATTCCGGCCTGCAGCTTCCTGGAGCTTCGATTTGAAGACAGGCTGTGAGGCAAGGATCGATTTTTGGAGAGAGACATGGAAGACAAGCTGAAGCTGCTGATAGAAGAGGGTAAACGCGATGGAGGTATTACCTATGCGCGTTTTAACCAGATTTTCCCTGATGACTGCAATTCTCCTCAGAGGATTGACGAGATCTTCGCCATTCTCGATGCACATGACATCGAGATACGGGATAACAAGGTAGCTGACCCCAACGATAACGGGGATTCCACTACCAGTGAAGCTCCCGAGAAAATCGACGACCCGGTTCGCATGTACCTGACCCAGATGGGAGAGATTCCCCTGTTGAAGCGGGCCGAGGAGTTGTTGCTTGCCAAGAAGATCGAGATCTCCAGGCATCGCTACCAGAAATTTCTATTCGGTAGCGGTCTCGCCCAGGGTGTGACGGTCAAGGTCATTGACGATGTCCTCGACAAGGTCCTGGCCCTCGACAAGGTCGTCAAGGTGACTCCATCTAACAACGAGGAAATCAGCAAAGAGGACGTCTACCGTCTTGTCGAGACGAACCAGGCTACCCTGCGAATGATCCACGCTGAAACCTCCAGGGACTTTGCCAGGTTCCTCGGCGAGGGCTTGTCCGACAACATATGCGGGAAGCTGCTCTCCCGGGTCAGCAACCGTACAGGGAAGGGCTGTGCGCTGATCCAGGAATTCATTCTCAAGAAGCCAGTGGTGAACCAGTTGCGCCACGAGCTGAGGAGCCTCCATCGGAAGATGCTCAGCATCCTGAATGAAAAGACGAAGATCGAGCAGGCGCGCAAGAGGGGAAAGAGGAAGCTACGGGTTTGCGAGAAGAATCGAATGGCTGAACTGGATGCGAGGCTCCAGGAATACGAACTCCAGGCGCTCGAGCCCCTCAGTGAACTTGAAGAGCGCATGGTCAATATCGAGAAGTGGCATACCGAATACGAAATCGCCAAGAGGAAGCTTTCAGGCGGAAACCTACGCCTGGTGGTGAGTATTGCGAAGCGCTACAGGAACCGTGGACTGACCTTCCTTGACCTGATCCAGGAAGGTAATACCGGCCTGATGAAAGCGGTTGAGAAATATGAATACAGGCGGGGCTATAAGTTCTCGACCTACGCGACCTGGTGGATTCGCCAGGCGATTACCCGGTCGATCGCTGACCAGGCCCGCACCATCCGAATCCCGGTTCACATGATCGAGACGATGAGCAAGGTACGCAATGCGACAAAGGAGCTCATCCAGAAAAACGGGAGGGAGCCGACGATCAAGGAGATCTCCCAGAATCTCGATATAACCGAGGAAGATACCCGCAAGGTCATCAAGATCTCCAAGCACCCGATCTCGCTCGACAGGCCGATCGGGGATTCAGATGATGGGTTCTTTGGCGATTTTATTGAAGACAAGGGTACGGTTTCGCCCGTAAATGCCGCCACCCATGAGATGCTCAAGGAGAAGCTGGGAGATGTTCTCGGTACGCTGACCTACAGGGAGCGGGAGATTATCAAGCTCCGCTATGGGCTTGGAGATGGCTATACCTACACCCTCGAGGAGGTCGGGAAAATCTTCAAGGTAACCCGGGAGAGGGTCCGGCAGATCGAGGCGAAGGCGATCCGCAAGCTTCAGCATCCTATTCGCAGCCGGTTGCTTGAAGGGTTCGTAGAGTCTTTGCCGGTTTAACTGCTGGAGAGAACCAGGGAACCGATTATGAATTTGAACAGAATTGCGAATGCGTGCAGACGATTCCCCGGGGTATGGCGCCAGGTTCATGCCAGGGTCTGGCGGCAGGGAGCGGGGTCCGCCATGCGATTCTCAACGAGGCAGCAGCCGATTTCGCCTGCTGTCGCAAGAAATAATCAGCCGGTCACTAAGGTGACCGGCTTTTTTTTATTGCCAATTACTCCCAATCGAGAGAAGTTGTCCTGCTTAATTAACGATCAGAGGCAGCGATGCACCATTCAATAGAAAAACTTCTGGACGTACAGAAGCTGGACCGGGAAACCAGGCTTCTTGACGAGGCCAAGATTCGCCGCGGTTCAATGAGGCGTGCTTGATGCTAGCTGTGATTCAAAGATTCTGCCTGATGCTGATCGCGCTGCTTGCATGCGCGCTGCCGGCTCAGGCAGGGCCAGCGGACGCGGAAACAGAGACCGGTACCAGGCGACCGATGGAGCCGAATCCGCGAGAAGATTCGGCTACCGGATTATCCTTTTCGGAACTCGTCTTTGAGCCGCGCTTCGATCAAAATTCCCCAGGTCCCGGCCTGCTGTTTGAAAATCCTGTCGATCAGCCGATCCCGGGTCAACAGCCCTCCGTAGAGGGATTGTCATTCTCTCGTCTCGCGGAAAAATCCCGGGCTTCGAATGGGGCCGCGATTCCTCCCCTGTCGTTTGCAGATCCGGATCAGGACGCGCTGGGCAACGAGTCCCAAGTGCAGCAACTATCATTTTCCAATCTTGTCGAAGAGTCACATCAGAATTCGTCTGCAGAC
>JAYGDV010000248.1:0-3871 GCA_046582735.1 Planctomycetota bacterium | reverse complement strand
GACCCCTGTTCAGGAACACTCTACCTGGTAGGGCCGGATGACCTCGGCAATTGCGTTGTAGACCGGATCTCCTGGGACTGCAGAACGGACCTCGGTGGGGAGGTCACCAACGACCGGGCCTACGGAAAATTTTGTGGTGCTGTCGGTTCAGATTCGCGGATCAACCCATCGCCCGGGGAGCCGAATGAGCTCGAGTCCCTGTTCTTTGGGGCTTCTCATACCGATGCCGGCAGCGATGATCCGAATCCGTGCGTTGAGGCGTTTTCTTTCCCCGGGCTGGAGGCAGTTTTCTTCCTGGACGAGGCTCTCGTTGATGTGCTGGAAGAAGATGTGATTACTGAAATCACTTTTGATGTAGAGGGGGCCACGAAGCTGGGAGATCCTCTTATCGCGATCCTGGGAGCCGGCTTCGATGCGCCTGTTGGATTTACCGCGGTCAGGGTTACCCAGTCCCTCTTTCTCGATAGCCCCGGGGTCTCGAGGGTCGATTACTCGGTCTCCATCGTGGATGCCTGCGGCAACACAATTTCTCCCTGCGCCCCGGGACAAAGGTGCTTCAGCCTGGGAATTGGCTCCGAAGGGCTGCCGGGAGTGGTCATCAACGAGGCCAACAGAAATTCCGTCCTGCCCGGGAGCGGGGGAGTGGCTCGTCCCTGGCTTGAACTTTTTAATGGATCCGCCGAAAGCATCGACCTTGGCGGCATGTTTCTCTCGGCGCAGGCGCGGGCCCCCCGTGACGTCCCGCTCCCGCAGGGAACGATACTTGCCGCGGGCGAATCACTGGTTGTACTGACCGATGGAGGGCCCGCCCTGCAGGGAGTCGGGGTTCCCGCCCACCTGGTTGTCGAGCTGGATTGGATTACCCGGAAGCTATTCTGTTTCAATCCGAATGAGCCCTGTGATGACCCGGGTTCAGCCAACCTGATTCGCAGCGTCTGCGGTATTGACCCCGATTCTCCCGAAGACACACCGGACCCGGTCAGGATCTATCTCACCGACCACCTGGAGCGTGGCTCCTGCCTGGTGGATGTATTCGGTTTCGAGTTCCCGAATCCGGATTGCTCGGATGGAACGAGCATGGGGCGCTTTCCGGATGGAGCAGAGGAGATTGTTGAGTTGGCGGAGCCTTCCCCGGGGGCGGGAGCAGCGCCGGTTAACTTTATCAGGGGAGATGCCGATGCCGATGGGGATGTTGATAATAGTGACCTGCAGCTGATCCTCGAGCTCGCCAACGGACAGGGAGTTCCACCCCCCTGCATGGACCGCTTCGACGTCGATGACAACGGCCAGGTGAATATTACCGATGGAATCAACCTTTCGATGTTTATCAATTTCGATGGCCCTCCACCCCCTCCTCCCTTTCCGGAAGAAGGAGAAGATCCCACTCCCGACAGCCTGTCCTGTACAAGGTGAGTGGCCGCGGGACAGGGCAGCTCGTTTTTTCGGAACATGGGACGGACTTTATCGCTTTTTCAGCCTGAAATTCTCTAACTGGCGTGGAACTGCCATATTGCAGGCATTCTGATGCCGATACTTATCCTATGAGCGAATTACCACACAGAATTTTTATCCCCGGGCGAGGCGGCTTCCTCATGGTCGCAGCCATCCTGGCCGTTCTTTTCATTTCCCCCGCTCCTGCCTGGTCGCAGGCTCCCGCAAAGGGTGCTGATATCGAGAAGAGGCTCGAGGATCTGGGCGAGGAGGTGGAGAAGCTCAAGGGCAAGCTCAAGAAGCTGAAGGACGACAAGTCAGCTGAGACCCTGCTGACGCTTGGGGGCGTCGGGATGATGCTGGGGGGGAAGATCGAGTTCAACTTTCTCGCTCCTGAGGAAGATAATTCCCTGCAGGGTTTAGGTGCCGGTTTCACCACCGGGCAGGTTGATCCGCATCTCGAACTGCAGCGCCTGAGACTTTCGCCCAGGTTTGAGCTCAACCGCTGGGTCCAGGTCCAGTCGCAGCTTGATTTCGAGGCGATGGCCGGCGACACGATTCTCAAGGAACTCATCGTACGCCATGATATACAGCCGTGGTGGTGGCTTCGATCCCGCTTCCAGCTTGGACTTGACGACAGGTTTATTCGTCCCGCCCGCCGGACCAAGACATATCCCCTTATCGGCAACGCCTTCTGGCGTGATGAGTCTCTTGCAGCGGTCTGGCAATTGACCTTCGGCCATAAAAAGGGCAGGGCTGCAGGGATCGATCGCTTCACCAAGGACCTCGGCAGAAGCGGTGCAGGCGGGGGTGGGGCCTTTACCGAGGGCTTCGAAGAGGACTTCGACAGCGATGACGCGCCGGAGGGAGCTGCCCTGAGGGGCCCCTTCGATTTCTCCAACAACTGGGGCGCCTTCAACCTGTTTCTCTCCCTGGGGCAGGGCTACCAGCTGGGTAATAAGGAGGTCGGCTTCGGCGATGCCCGCTTCAATGACATCGTACAGGACGACAGGGAGCTGGAGGATGATCTTGCGTTTGCAGAGCTGGGAATCGGAATAGGCTGGCGCCGCAGTTTTCAGAGACTTGGAGAGCTCGGCCTTTCAGGTTTTTATTTCAACGACAACCTCCGCCAGGGCTCGCTCGATTTTCTCCAGGGCGATCTGATGACCAACAGGGATCCTGGCAATTCCGCCGAATCAGGCTACGGCGATTCGATGGCTGACAATTCGAGCCGTTGTGGCCTCAGCCTGGATTACTTTCTGCCGGCCTCTACCATTTTCCCGCGCTGGAGGAAGAACGTACGCAAGCAGGATGGTCTGCGGCTGGGCCTGCAGTACATGAATGCCGAAGACGGGGAGCTGAGCCGGGATGGCTGGTATACCCAGGCCTCCTATCGATTCTCCTTCGGAAAGCTGCTGGCTGACCGCTATTTTCGCAGCATCGAGCCCCTGCTGCGCTACGGGGCACTCGATGTAGATGCTCCCGGTCCCGCCGGCCAGTCCTTCAAATCACCCAGCCTGCCCGGTACCTGGGATCGACAGGCGCTGACGGTGGGAGCCCTGCTTGAGGTCACAGGGGACATCTTCATGAAAATGGAATATTCCATGCACTCTGAAGATGGTAGCGGGGTCGACGTCAACAATGACGAGCTGCTTATCCAGTTGCTGCTGACCTTCTAATCGACCCGCCCCTGCTTGCTGAAGGTCGTTCAGCCTTCAGTGTTCCTGTTTCTTGACATCCAGGGAGCACCCCCCTAATATCGAATCAGGCCTGATGCTTGTCTTCTTAAAGCTTCAGGAGCCTATGGCGCAGTTGGATTTTTGTAATCGGCCGGGCAACCTGCCGGTTTTCGGGGGAATTGTTTCAGCGGAGGTGGGTTCTTTAGTGCTTCAGGGCAGAAGCGATAACGGCCGGATCTTCGGCGAAGAGGCTCTCAGCCGCAGCCCGAATTACATTCGGCGTTCTGAGACCAAGTATGAACTCAGCCGGGCGGAATTGTCCGTGCTCGAAGGTGAGATTTCCCGCCGCCTTCCTGTTTTCGAATTCAATCCAGGCCATCCATTTACCCACATTACGACGGTGTATTTTGACACCGCCGGGCTGGAGCTCTATCAGGGGGCCTGCCGGCGCTACGACGACAACCTGAAGGTCAGGGTTAAGGAATATTACTACCTCGATCCCTCCGGCCGGGAGCTTGTATACCCCTACTGTTTTATCGAGCTGAAGCGGCGCCGGGATGGCATGGTCTCTAAGCAGCGCCTGCGAATCGGCAAGGAACACCTGTCGGATTTCATTCGTGGTGAGGATCTTCGCGGCACGCTTCGGCTGCAACCTGCCCCCGGCACCAGGGATGGAGGAGAGGTCCAGGATGATTTTGACAGGGCCTATGACGCCCTGCGGGAGAGGCTCTCGGTGACACCCCTCAGGCCTGTGTCAGAGA
>JAYGDV010000100.1:0-4146 GCA_046582735.1 Planctomycetota bacterium | reverse complement strand
CCCTGACCTGCTCAGGCGAGAGCCAGGCGGGAAAAGCCCCGGCGAAGTGCTCGATGAGAACGCCGACGAACCTTTCCATGGAACCGAAAGGCGCCCGGTGGATCATCACCGGCCGATGCGGCTTATTGTCGGAGCCCGTATAGCTCAGGTCGAAACGCTCCGGAAGGTTGTAATCAACCTGCACGGTTCCAAGCTGCCACTCCCTGCCAATGACGTCCTTGACCACGAAGTCGATCTTGGGCCCGTAAAACGCCGCCTCCCCGGGCTCCTCGCTGAAGGGCACCTCCAGGGCGCTGGCTGCAGCCCGGCAGGCCTCCTCCGCCTTGTCCCAATTGGCGGCCTCACCGGTGTACTTGGCCGAGTCCGCATCCCGCAGCCCCACCCGTACCCGGTAATCCTCCATGCCCAGGGTGGTGAAGATCGTCTTGACGATCGACAGGCATCCCATGATCTCATCAGCCACCTGGTCCTCGGTGCAGAACAGATGCGCATCATCCTGGGTAAACCCGCGAACCCGGGTCATGCCGGAGATCTCACCGGATTTTTCCCAGCGATAGACCGTCCCGAACTCCGCGAGGCGGACCGGCAGATCCTTGTAGGATCTTCGCTCACTATCGAAAATCTTGATGTGATGCGGGCAATTCATCGGCTTGAGAAGGTAGCCGTTGAGCTCTCCCGACTCGAGCCGGTTGGCGAGTTCAGAACAGCTGCAGCCTTCCGCGGCAAGCGCGCTGAGGGCATCGGGTTCGATGATGGGCGGATACTGGGACTCCCGGTAGTAGGGGAAATGCCCCGAGGTCCTGTAGAGATCGAGCTTGCCGATATGCGGTGAAAAGACCTGGGAGTAGCCCTGCTTTCGCAGCTCCTCTCTAATGAAATCCTGCAGCTCCTGGCGGATCACCGCGCCACGGGGGGTCCAGAGGATGAGCCCCTGGCCGACCGCTTCGTCGATGTGAAAGAGCCGCATGTTGCGGCCGATCACGCGGTGGTCTCTCTTGCGGGCCTCCTCGAGCTGCCTGATGTGCCGGTTCAACTCCTTCTTCTTGTAGAAGGCGATCCCGTAGACCCTGGTCAGGTTGTCGGAGGTCTCATCTCCATGCCAGTAGGACGAGGCCACCGACATGACCTTGAAGCCTCCGATCCGGCCAGTGGAGGGAACGTGGGGACCGCGGCAGAGGTCCTCCCAGTTCTTGCCCGGCTCCCCGGTGGCGTAGAAAGAAAGCGCCACCTCCGAATCTGCCTCCAGGGCGCGCTGGGCGTTATCAAGCTTGTACTTATTGCCCTCATCCTCCAGCTTCCGGATGCCCTCTGCGCCGGCGACCTCGTAGCGGCAGAAGGGACGATCCTCCTTGATGATGGCGGCCATCTCTTTCTCGATCGCCTCGAAATCCTCACTCGATACCGGGCGGTCACCAGGCACGGACATATCGTAATAGAAACCCTGGTCGACGGGCGGGCCGTAAACGAGCTCGACTCCCTCGAAGACGCGTTGGATCGCTTCGGCCATCACATGTGCGCAGGAGTGCCGCAGGAGGTAGAGCGCATCGGGATCGGGATTCTTCTCGCGGTCATTGGGAGTCACGATTGAAAGCGAACAATCCCCGGCAAGCTCGGTGGAGAGATCACTGAGTACCCCGTCTATCTTGCAGCCGAGAGCCTGCTCGGCCAGGCGCGGACCGATATCGCCGGCGACCTTGAGCGCCGTAACCGGGGCTTCGTAGCTGAGCTCCGTTCCGTCTGGAAGAGTGATCAATGGCATAGTGGTTATCCGGTAACCGGCCGCGCAGCGCCGTTGACTCGCGACCGAGGGCTGCTTCATACTGTCAATTCACAGGCGCTTCAGTACGTTTATCCCACTGGGCGATAAAAAGCTACCCCCTCTACCGAATCCCGCACGATCAACAGGCGGTTTTAATCCAGGTGTCACTACCAAGAATCCTGTTAGACATTCCATTGCCGGACTTCCTCGAGGCCACCCTGGTGCCCCATTGTGAGATCCATCCATGGAGCCTCCTTGAGGAACCCGCCGGTGATCTGCTCGATTCCATCAGGGGAATCTACACCTATGGCCATGTCCCGGTGGCAGGCGAGCTCCTCGACCGGCTTCCCAACCTCCTGGTGGTCAGCAATTTCGGGGTCGGGGTCGATCATGTCGATGTCGGAGCCTGCGAGTCCCGCGGCGTGGCAGTCGGCAATACGCCCGGCGCCGTCGATGGTGTCACCGCCGACATGACCATGGCCCTGCTGCTGGCGGCCGCCCGCAACATCGTGGTCGGGGACCACTTCGCCAGGAGTCCCGGTTTCACCTCTTACGACCCGAGCAATCTCCCGGGGCTGGAAGTCCACGGCAGCACGCTGGGCATCATCGGTATGGGCAGGATCGGCAAGGAGGTTGCCCGGCGCGCACGGGGCTTCGATATGCGGATCCTCTACCACAACCGCAACCGGGACCTGGAAACAGAGGAAGCCCTCGGAGTCGAGTACGCCGACCTCGCCACGCTGCTGGAACAAGCCCACTTCGTCTCCCTGAACGTACCGCTCACAGCAGAGACAGAGGGGCTTATCGGTGAGCAGCAGCTGCGGACGATGCGAAAGGATGCCGTCCTTGTCAATGTCGCACGGGGGCCGGTCGTTGACCCCGATGCCCTCCATACCGCCCTCAGTGAAGGATGGATTGCCGGCGCGGCACTCGACGTAACCGAACCGGAGCCGCTGCCGAGAGACCACCCCCTGCTTGGGCTCGACAACCTGGTGCTGACGCCGCACCTCGGCAGCGCAACCCTGCGCTCACGGCTCAGGATGGGCGAAATGGCCAGGGACAACCTGGTCGCAGGCCTCGAGAACAGACCCCTGCCGAACCAGGTCCGGGAACCAGGTTAAAGAGATTCCGGACAGTCCGGGAACCGGCACCATTTTTTCTGGCAATTCTGCGAGGCCGGTCGAAAAATGACATCTACCAGCAACAGACAACAGTCCTGAGAAAGAACACAAAGAACCCTATGCTCCACGAGCCTCTCCTCTTCTTCCAAAAGCGAACCCTGCACTGCTGGCTGGTGGCCGGTGCGATGGCCTGGCCCCTCCTTGCCGGAGCCCTTCCCGCCTCCGGGATTGACCGGACCATCGGCAAGGAAAAAGAGAGGGCCCTTTCCTTCGATACCGTTTACCGCAATCCGGGAAAGCCCCTGGAGAGAGACTCGATCAACCCGATCTTTGCCCGGAAATACAAGGGCACCCTGCTTGATCTCACCAGCAAGTACGCCGTCATCGACAGCTGGCGGGGAAAGAGCTTCATTCCCCGCAGCGAGGTGACCAGGATCAAGCGCACCGCCGATGCCAAGGCCATCGAGCTGTTTGAGAAATACCGCAAACGCGCCAAGACCCGGGAAGACTGGGTCAAGCTTGAGAAATTCGCGAAAGAGAACGGACTGGGTCCCGAACGCAGGACCTGCATACGGCGCCTCCTGGAGAAAGATTCCTCCAACCGCGAGTACCGTCTCTTTCTCGGCGAAGCCGAGGACGGGGGAGAGTGGATGCGGGAAGAAGATGTCGCCGATAAACTCGAGCGGGGCTACAACCTCGTTGAGGGCAAGCTCGAGAAGAAACCTGCGGTCAAAAAGAAAAAGAAGTCCGCTTTCTGGAAGCGGCCGACCTCCAAGAAGATCAGGGCGGTCGACCACCTCAAGCAGGCACTTGAAAAAAAGAACGCCCATTCCCTCTGGATGCTGGTCTGCAGGAGCGGGCTCCTGACCCTGCCGACCTCCAAGCCCTATGAACGACCCGGCCTGCGCTCCTCGCAGGATCTGATTGACCAGATGGACTCTCGCGGCAACTACCAGTGGCGCCTGAACACCTTCCTGGCCGAGTACGGCATCCCGATCGACTGGGGCGTCATCAACGTCAACAAGGCGAAGAGTTTCCTGCAAAGACACAAGGGTGCCGTCCACCACGAGACAAAGTACTATCACATTCTCTCGACCTGCGACGAGGAGACCACCGAGGAGCTGGGCAGGAAGATGGACATCGTCACCAGGCAGATCTACCAGGATCTCTTCAAATTCGACGAGAAGATCCCCTACAAGTACATCCTCCGGTTCTACCGCGACGGCGGTGAATACCATAAGAATGGCGGCCCCCGCATGGCCGGAG
>JAYGDV010000025.1:0-3964 GCA_046582735.1 Planctomycetota bacterium | reverse complement strand
CTCAGTTTGATTCCACCGGGGCTTCGAGTAAAGCCTCTAATTCCTGTACCGCCCTGTCAAAATCATCGTTGACGACGATGTGCTGGTAGGCGGATTTTTCCTTTCTTTCGTTCCTGGCGATTTCCAGGCGCTGCCGAATGTCTTCTTCTGAATCAGCGGCCCTGCTGAGGAGCCGCTTCTCGAGTTCCTCCTCACTGGGAGCATCAATAAAAACAGTTACCAGGTCCGGGATTTCCGAATCCCTCACCAGGCGGGCACCCTGCACATCTATATTGAGTAGCAGGTCGGTGCCGTTCTCAATTCCTTCCTCGACCGGGCTTCTCGGGGTCCCGTAGAGGTTTCCGTAAACCTCTGCGTGCTCGAGGAACCGGCCGGTCCTTATTCCTTCTTCAAAATCGTTCCTGGCAGAAAAATAATAATCTACTCCTTCCTGCTCCCCTCCGCGCGGAGGCCTGGTGGTGCAGGTGATGACTCTTTTATATTTTGGCTTCTTCAGCAGAGCCTCGCAGATGCTGGTTTTGCCGACCCCGGAGGGGCCGGATATGACGATCAGGCGTCCTCTCTTACTCAACGTTGAGAACCTGTTCCTTCACCCGGTCCACCTCGGCCTTGATTTCAACGACGGACTTGCTGACCTCGGTGCCAGGAGCCTTGGAGCCCATGGTGTTGGATTCCCTGAACATTTCCTGGCAGATAAATTCGAGCTTCCGGCCGACGGGCTCGTCAACTGCGAGCGTGCCGAGGAACTGTTCGAGATGGCTGTCCATTCGTGCGATCTCCTCGGTGATATCCGACCGCTCTGCAAGCATCGCCGCCTCCCTGAGGATATCGCCCTCGTTGAAGCCGGCCTTCTGCTCTCCCAGCAGGGCCCCGGTGCGCTCTTCAATTTTCCTGAAATGGTCTTCGAGGGCCTGCGGCGCGTTCTTTTTTACTTCTCCCATCAGCCCATCGAGTTTCCTGCAGCGATCTTTGAGTTCTTTATGCAGGTTTTTGCCTTCACGCTCCCGCATCTCGAGCAGTTTACCGAGGGCTTTTTCCATGGTGTTCAAAGCGACCGGCAACACCTTTTCTCTCTCGGGAATAAGGGTGTCATCGGCCTTGATGGCGCCGGGCAGGGCGAGGATGTCCTGCAATCTTATCTCCTCGCTGGTGTCGAGCTCCTTGCCCAGCTTCTCTACGGTATCTGCGTATTTCTTCACGACGTCTTCGTTTACCTGGTAAAGATCAGAAGGTTTTGCCGGCTGGAAACGGATGGTGAAAAAGATCGAACCTCTCGCCAGTTGCTTTCGCACGGCCTCCTCGAGGTCGACCTGGAGAAAGCTGACTTCGTCAGAGATTTTCGAATTGATCTTCAAAAAGCGATTATTAACGGCCTTGATATCGATGCTCAGGACGAATTCCGGCGTTTCGGAAACAGCGTCACCATAACCCGTCATGCTGCGCATGCTTCGAGACTCCTGTTCCTGCGTGAGCAGGAATCCATTAAGTGATTCATTTGCTGCTGCCGTCGGAGGATTCACCGCCACCGGTTTTTCCATCGGTGGAAGGTGTCGGGCCCACAGTTCCCCCGGCTGGCGCTACAGAGCTGCCCTCCGAAGATTCTGTACTGCCCTCCCTGACCTCCTTGGTTTTGCTGTTAGCGGGTGCAGGGCCGCCCGAGCCGATCATCCCCCAGCCGATGACCAGTACAAAGAAGATGATGCTCATTACTGCGGTGACCTTGACGATCCCTTTCTGCCCGCTGGCGCCCAGCACGGAATCTCCGCCGCCGGCTGAACCAAACGCGCCACCAAGACCGCCAGCCTGGGAGTCCTGCAGGAAAACAATGGAAAGGATCATCAGCAAAGCGAGGAAGGCTATTGCGCAGCCCGCCAGGCCCCACCCTAAGCCGCTCAAAAAACCTAAAACGGGAAAGAACTCGAAAATCATTTTGCCTCCGGGATTTTCACTCACTGGAACCGTCCTGGACGGTCCCCTGTTTATTCGTTAAGGCCGGGTCCTGTCAGGGAACCCGGTCAGTTGCTTCCTTCGCAAATGCCGAGGAAAGATTGTGCATCGAGGCTTGCTCCGCCTACGAGTGCACCATCGATATCGGTTTCACCAAGCAATTCTGACGCGTTATCAGGCTTGACGCTACCACCGTATAAAATTCTGATTTCTTCTCGATCTTCGGCTTTACCACCGCGTTTTTCAAAGGCCTTTCCAAGCTCTTCCCGCAGGAAGCCGTGGACCTCCTGGGCCTGGGCAGGGGATGCCGTTCTGCCGGTTCCGATGGCCCAGACGGGTTCGTAGGCGATGATTACCTGCTTCAATTGCCCGGCTTCGGTCAGGCCCTCGATTCCAGCCTCGAGCTGGTGTGCGACGACATCCATCGTTTTGTCCGCATCGCGCTCGTCGAGTTTTTCTCCAACACAGAGAACCGGCGCGAGGGCCGCGTCGACAGCCGCCTTTACCTTGGCCCCGATTTCGGCATCGGTTTCATTGAAAACATGTCGTCGTTCGGAGTGTCCCAGGAGGACACTGCCTGCTCCGCAGGAAAGAATCATATCGGCTGAGATTTCCCCGGTAAAAGCGCCGCTACTCTCCGAATGCATATTCTGAGCCCCGACCCTCACCTTGCAGGCATCAAACCCGGCACAGAGTTCGGCGATCAGGGCGAGCGAGGTGGCGGGAGGGTAAAAGCCGATTTCCCACCCGGGGGTACTGAAACCGGCATCAATTGCGGCGACACCCTCGAGGATACTCCTGCCCAACTCCATCCCGCTTTCGGGGGTGGTATTCATTTTCCAATTGCCCGCAATGAGTGGCGTTCGGTTTATAGAGTCAGTCATGGCGTAAAGTCTTGCTAATTCGACAGTAGTAGAGAGAAGAAGCCCCCTGTCGCTTTGACCGGGGCCGGAATCCGGCGACTCCTGATATCCCTCGACTGCTGAATTCTGCCCGCCAAATGTCTGCAAGCGAGCGTAGAGAAACGGCTTATAGTATTTGTGTAAGGCACGAGTGTCAAAGACATAATGCTCTCATCGGACTTCCGCAGAGCAGCTGGAAGCATCTGTATTTACCGGAATACCTGATCTGCCGTTGCATTTAGTCCTCCAGGGCGAAAAACTACCCGGGCCGAGGCGATTTCAGCCCCCTGTGAGCTGCTTTTGAGACCATTGAGGGCTTAATTCCACCTCCAGTAACTTTTTAATGTTCAGTTGCACGATCACCGATATGCTCCAGCCATGATTTACCTGGCAATAGAAACTTCCGATCCAAGGGGCAGCCTGGCACTCTTTGACAACGATGGTATGCGGCAGGAGGACACCTTTTCCTCTGATATGGCTCATGCCCGGGAGTTTGCCGACAGGATTGATAACCTGCTTCGCCAGGGAGGTTTTGCCGCGGGAGACCTGGGAGGTATCAGCGTGAGTATCGGCCCCGGTTCCTACACCGGGTGCAGGGTGGGGGTGACAGCTGCAAAAACGCTGGCCATCGCCCTCAGGATTCCTGTCGTTGCGCTTTCTTCCCTCGAGGTAATGGCCGCCTTCGCCATGGAATCCCCTGGCTCCAGGAGAGAGGCCGGGGGGGGCGCCGTAGATTCCTTCATCCCGGTGCTCGATGGCAGGAGGGGTTTCTTTTACGGCGCTCATTTCAGGCGTTGCGAGGGGAACAGGCCCCGGAGGACGGCTGAGGACCAGGTGGCTCAGCTGAGCGAGCTGGCCGGAGTGCTGGAGGGGCCAGCCTGGATTCTCGGCAGGGGAGCTGACAGTTTCCTTCTCGGCCTCGAGGATGATGGTGGCAGCGGGTGTGCAAGCGAGTATGGTTATAATCGTGGTCCCGTTGAGTGGGACCAGCCGAGGGCAGCTACCCTTGCGGGTTTGTCCCTCGAACTCCTGGGGGAGGCGAATTTTGACCAGGAAGCGATTCACTCCCTGAAGCCCGCCTATTTACGTCCGTCCGAACCCGAGATCGTGCTGGC
>JAYGDV010000471.1:0-2055 GCA_046582735.1 Planctomycetota bacterium | reverse complement strand
AGGAGAAGGGACTTCCCTGGCGCTTCTCTGATTCAGCCGGCGGGTATTTGTGCAACCACGTATTCTACCATCTCTGTCATCTCACAGTTTCCGCACAGAGCAGCGTTTACTCATCGACCCTCCTTCACGTTCCGCCCCTGGGCAAAGATGCTGACCACGGAAGCCTGGTTGAAGCGATCAACTGTGCTGTCGAAGCTGCCCTGGGCCGCCAATCCTGACGCCGGGTTTTTTGCGCAGTTAACCCTCTTCTTGCCAGCGTCCCGAGTCTGGCATAGGCTATAGCCGGGTTGAACTGATGCAAAGAGATGTATGGCGCCGCCCGTCCTGATGGTTCCGGGGATCAGCACTGAATGAATTGTCACAGACCTGTTTTTTATACTTCCTGCCGGGCCGTCATCGCGGCCTGGCTCGCTCTCGCTGCAGGATCCACAGCCTGCAGTTACGCTGACGCGCCTCCTTTCGAGTTGAAGATCGAGCAGCTTACCTCCGGTTCAAAGCACCATTTCTTCGGCTATATCGGCCAATGCCGGACCGTGCCGTGGAGTGAAGGTGACCGGTACATCCTGGGCATGGAGATTGAGAAGATCGACCGCATGCCGAAACCCGGCGAGGCGGCCGCAATCATCCTCGTCGATACGAAAGAGGGGAACAAAATCATTCGGCTCGATAAGACGTACGCCTGGAACCCGCAGCAGGGGACGATGTTCTATTGGAACCCGCAGGCCGCGCGAACCCAGTTCTTCTTCAACGACCGTGACCCTGAAAGCGGCAGGGTTTTCACCGTGCTCTATGACATCGAAAAAAGAAAGCGCATCCGGGAATACCGTGATCAGGAGGCCCCCATCGGCAATGGCGGGGTCGCCCAGAACGGCGGGGCATTCCTCGGCCTGAACTACGGTCGCCTGGCGCGACTGCGCCTTGTTACCGGGTACCCGGGGGCTCTTGACTGGTCGAAGGACGACAACGCGCCGAAGAACGATGGAATTTTCGTCGTCGACGTCAAGACAGGCGCGCGGCGCCTGCTGGTTTCCTACCACCGGCTTGCTGCAGGGCTGAAGCCGCGCTATCCCGGCGTCAAAGACATCGCATTGTTCATCAACCACACGCTGTGGAATCGTGACGGAGACCGCGTCTACTTTTTTGTCCGGGGGAACTGGGATAAGCAGGGCAACAAGATCAATACGCCCTGTTCAATTCATATCGACGGAAGCGGGCTCACCCTGCACGACATGCATATCGGCGGGCACCCCGAGTGGGCTGAAGGCCACCTCCTGATCGGCAGGCAGGGGAATAAGCAGATCCTCTACGATGTCGATAAGAAGAAGGTCGTCGGGCAACTCGGTACACCTGATATTTTCCCCAGGCCGGAGGGGGATGTAGCGCTGTCGCCTGACGGTAAGTGGTTTGTGAACGGGTATAAGAAAGGAAGAGAGAACCGTTTTGTGGTTTTGCGCCGCAGCGACGGCCGCTATGCCCGTAGCGCCGGCATCGACAAGGGCTCCTATTCCGGCGATATCCGCATTGACCCGGCCCCGCGCTGGAACCGGGCCGCCAACGCGATCCTGGTGCCCGGCATCGCCGCCAACAAGACCCGGCAGATGTTCGTGATCAGGGTCGTCTCTCAATAGGAACTGTGGATTTCCTCCCCCCGTTCCGGGTGGCTGGATCCGGGGAAGCTTTCTTTCAAGCGGCCTGGGGGTGCTGTATTCTGGTGGGAATTGGGTTTGAAACGGAATCTTCGGACGAAGAGAGGTAGATGACATGCGCCGGTTCCTTCTTCTTGTTGTTTTTCCTGTTCTCCTGGTGGTTTCTTCACCGGTGCGGGCCGACCTGGTTGCTCATTGGCCTCTGGATGGCTCAGGTGAAGATCTCATCGGCGGTTTCGATGGAATCGAGACAGGCGGGGTCAGCTTTGGAGCGCCCGGCGCGAACGAAAACACAGGAGAGGCCGCTTCTTTCCTGAATGGAACGATCGACATCCCCTTTGCCCCGGAGCTCAACCCCGAGAGCTTCACCATTACCCTCTGGGCGAAACCTGTCGGCGGCAGCGGCCAC
>JAYGDV010000379.1:0-10633 GCA_046582735.1 Planctomycetota bacterium | reverse complement strand
GGAGAAACACCTTGTCGAGCCCGCTGGGCGATACGGCAGCCAGTCGCTCGCAGAGTTCAGCCCTTCCCTCGTGGGCGAAAACAAAGCTGGCCAGCAGCGGTTTCTGGAGGATCTCGCCGACCCGCTCCCGCACGAGGGGGTGGCCATGCCCGGCATTGGCAACCAGGACGCAGGAGCTCCAGTCGATCCAGCGGTTGCCGAAGGCATCCTCGACGTTGTAGCCTGCCGCGCGGTCCCAGAGGACCGGCGGCTGGCAGGACATCGAGGACGGCTCGACGGCGTTCAGACGCCGGAACACCTCGACTGCTCCGGGGGCCGGCTGGGCGGTAAGGATCCTGCGATGGGGCGTGTCAACCTGCGGGACCTCCTTCGGCTCGAGACTGTAGAGCCCGTAGCGCGGGGGCTGCTCAGTCATCCTGCAGGTGCTCCCCAGCCGGGCAGTTCTCCACCATCGAACTCCTCATCAGCTCTGCATCCCCGGGATGGTGGATCAGCAGGGAGCTGCGAAAATACCACCGCCGGGGGCTGTCGGCCGAGAGCTCATAGGTCCCGTTATCTACCGCGGTGGTCACGGGCACGATCTCCCCATCGATCTCAAGCGAAGCCTCGAAACCCAGCCTCAGGAGGATCGGAAGAGCACCGGCCGCATCCCAGAGCTTGACCGATCCCAGGTAGGCCAGGAAGCGCCCCTGTAGCAGTCCAAGCAGCGGCACCACCGCTGCGCCAAGAGCCATCACCGGGTTGGGCAGAAGGCACTGCCCACGCTTGGCGAGGGCCTGGGTGATTGCAACGAGACCACGGCCATCCGGCGGCCGGGGAGGAAAACTGAGCTCCCGCCAGGTCCACTCCCCACCGGTCTCCTTGCCCTCGTGAACAGTAAATTCATCATCACCTGAGCTGATGATCAGCTCACCGTAATCGGGGAGATAGACCCCGCCATGGACCAGCTTCCCGGCCTTCATATAACCGATCGAGACGCCCCAATTGGGAAGGAAGTGAGCGAAGGGGGCCGTCCCATCGATCGGGTCGACCACCCAGGCCTCTGACTCGAGCGCTGCGGCCACGTAGTCATCGCCTTTTCGGCTGATCGTTTCTTCGCCGATGATGTAGCAACCCGCCGCCTCGTCCTCCAGGGCCTCGGTAAAGAGAGCCTCGATTTCCAGGTCGGCCTGGGTCACCAGGGAATGGTCGCTTTTGATCTCGAGGGTCAGCTGCTTGCGGGCCTCGCGCGCCATGTCCCCGGCGCGAAGGAGCAGTTCGACAATCCGGTCTTTATCCCATCCCATGATTTTCTATTTACACCTTATGTAGCTGCATCTTCGTAGAGATCCGCGAATTTCTCTTCAATCCGGCGCCTGACCAGTTTACCCGAAGGACCGATCCCGCCACATTCTTTCAGGCTCTTAGTGCTCACCACCCAGGGGCCGATGTGCTCGTCAACCGGCCGCCCGGCATTGAACTCCCGCACCAGGCTGCCGAGATACTCAGCTCTCTGGGGCGAGTGCTCAAGCCCCTCCCGCAGGAAATATACACAGCCAAGGCGCGGCCTGGCATCTCCAATCACCACCGCCTCCTCGAGTATATTCTGATCATTGAGATCGGCCGCCTTGAGGTCATCTTCCATGGGAACAGGCAGGTAGTTCAGGCCGTTGTCGGTGGTGATCCTGTCTGAGACCTTGCCAAATACCTTCAGCCGACCACGCTTATCGAAGGCTGCCCTGTCACCGGTTTTTATCACACCGTCAAAAGGAACAAGGGTTCCATCCGGCTCAACATATCCCCTGGCGATCTGGGTACCTTCAACAATCAGCTCCTCCCCCTCTATCTTCGCCCGGATTCCGGGAAAAAGCTCGCCACAGGTGCCGAGCGCTCCATTGCGCCGGTCACCGAGACGGGAGACCGAAACCGGCCCGGTGGTCTCGGTCATGCCCCAGCCCTGCAATACGCGAATCCCCATGACCTCGAAAAAGGCCATCGCCTGGAGGTTCGGCCGGGCCCCGCCCAGGACCATAAACTCGGCCGAGCCAAGCCGACTGCGAACCATTCGACCAAAGACCAATCTCGCCAACAGGATAAAAGGAAGCCCCAGCCAGCCCCAGAGCCGGCCGGCCTCACGGTCAATCATGCCTTCCTCCGCCCTGCGGCAGATGCGCTTCAGGCAACCCCGGATACAGAGAGGTATGCGGGCAAGTTTTTTCAGCTCCGGGGGGACCTTGCCCTGGCTGAAATCAGTACAGAGCCGGTCATAGAACCCACTGCGGATCCGGTTGATCACGATCGGCACCAGGATGATTGCATCAACCTTCCCGGTCTTTTCCTGCGGCAGGCGGGCGAGGTACTGGACATCAGAGAGAAGTACCCGCCGGGGTTTCAGGGCAATAAACGCGGTCATCACCACGAAGGCGAAGATGTGGCTGGCCGATAGCGGGCAATGCGCCACCATTCCCTCGCGCAGGAAATCCAGGTCGCGAATATTCTCGATGGCAGCATCCATATTCGAGAGGCTGATCTCGGTACACTTGGCCATACCGCCCGAGGTACCGGAAGTAAAAATCCAGGCGACCGGATGGTCCCCATCCATGCCGGGAGGAAATACCCCTTCGGGATCCAGCTCACCTGCGGCTGCCGGCATTTTCTCCGGATCGAGGGAAACATTGATAACCTTTTCGAGACTCTCTCCCCAGTCAGCGGTCCGCTTGATGAAACCATCCCCAACAGCCAGCATCCGGACACCATACCTTTGCAGGTAACTCAATTGGGTGGAACCATCCCAATTGGGATAGAGCGGAACAACCGTCAAGCCCCTGGAGATAGCTGCAAACATGGCGACGAGGAACTCGATCGTCTCCTCGCTTCGAAAGAGGAGGCCGACCCTCTGGTACTCACCCCTGGGGGGCAGGAGCTCGCGATAGCTCTCGACCGCATCGAAAACATCCCCGCCAGTCGCCTCGGAGATGACCGCTCCCCTGCGGTTGTAGGATTCGAGCTTCATCTCAAATCCCGGCAGGCTCTTGAAAAGATTCTTCAGGACACTCAAGGGGCAGGCATCTCCCGGGCGTACAAAACTGTGCAGACGACCGATTTTAGCCAAAGCGGCCGGGGGAACAAAGGATATTGGAAGCAGGTGGGCTCAGAGGTCAACGTCGTCAGCTTCGTCTGCCTTCTCCATGACGAACTTATAGCGGGCGGCGGCGTCCTTCCCCATGAGATCTCTGATGACCTGGTCGGTTACGAGAGGATCATCGATAAACACCCTCTGCAGGCTTCGGCTCTCAGTCGACATGGCCGTCTCCTTGAGCTGGGGGGGGCTCATCTCCCCGAGACCCTTGAAACGAGTGACTGCATCCTCGCTTACCCCGCCCTCGAAGCGGCCGATGATTTCTTCCTTATCCTCGTCGGACCAGGCCCAGTACTTCTTGCCCCGATGGTCGATCCTGTAAAGGGGTGGCATACCCAGGTAGATATAACCCTCCTTGATCAACTCCGGCAGGTAGCGGTAAAAGAAGGTCAGCAACAGGGTCATGATGTGATGCCCGTCTGAGTCGGCATCTGTGAGGATAATGATCTTGTGGTAGCGAAGCTGCGAGATGTTGAAGCTGGCGCCCATGCCGCAACCGAGAGCCGAGAGCATGTCTGAAAGCTCCTTGTTCTCCATCACCTTCGAAAGACTCGCCTGCTCGGTATTGAGAACCTTCCCGCGAAGCGGGAGGATCGCCTGGGTTTTTCGCTCGCGCGCCTGCTTCGCCGACCCGCCGGCAGAATCACCCTCCACGATAAAGAGCTCACTCTTAGCCGGACGCGTGCTCTCGCAATCGGCCAGCTTGCCCGGAAGATTCAGCCTGTGAGAGACGGCGGTCTTACGCTTGACCTGGAGTACGGCGTCCCGGGAAGCTCTGCGGGCCTTGGATGCGAGGACTGCCCGAGCCACGACCGCCTTGGCGGTAGTCGGATTCGAATTGAAGTAGAGCTCCAGGTTAGTCCCCACCACACTCGCCACCTGGGCATTCACCTCCGGGTTGTTGAGTTTCTCCTTGGTCTGGCCCTGGAACTGCGGATCAAGATGATAGATCGACAGGACTGCGCACAATCCCTCGCGCAGGTCATCCGGCGTCATGCGAACACCCCGGGGCTGCAGGTCGTGGATATCAATATAGTTCCGCACCGCCCGGACAACGCCTGTCCTGAGCCCCTGCTCATGTGTTCCGCCATCGCGGGTATAGACGCCGTTGACATAGGAACGAATATACTCACCCGGCTCATCTGTCCACTGCAGGGCGACTTCCATGCGAGGCTCCTTCTCAGTACCCTGGTCGAATATGAAATCATGGGTCGGCTTGAAACCTCGCTCCTTCACGAGCTTCTCGAGATACGCCTTGATCCCCTCATCGAACTGGAAAGTTTCCGAGGTACCCTTGGAGCGGTCCCTGTAGACGATCTTGAGCCCCTTGTGCAGATAGGCCCGTGCCTCTAGGGTTTCATGAATCCTCTTGGTGTCGAACCTGGTGGCGCGGAAGATGTCGGGATCGGGCTTGAAATGAATCGTCGTTCCACGCCCCTTGACCTTCCTGACAAGCTTCATATCCCCCTTGGGCTTGCCGCGCGAAAAGCGCTGTTCATATTCCTTGCCCTGGCGTTTCACCCGGGCGGTCATCTCCTTGCTGAGGGCGTTGACCACCGATGAGCCCACTCCGTGCAATCCTCCAGAGTGAATGTAGTTTCCCGAATCAAACTTCCCACCGGCATGAAGGGTTGTCAGGATCGTCTCGAGAGCCGGCCGCTTGGTCTCCGGATGCATGTCGACAGGAATACCCCGGCCATTGTCGCTGACCTCAATTCCCGAAGAGTCCTTGTCGAGGACGACCTCGACGGTGGTGGCGTGACCGTTGATCACCTCGTCGATCGCATTATCGACAATTTCCCAGACAAGGTGATGCAGACCGTTCTTGTCGATCCCGCCGATGTACATCGCAGGACGCATGCGTACCGGCTCGAGCCCCTTGAGGACGCTGATGTCCTTGGCGCTATAGGCTCCCGTGCTGGAGGATTTTCCCGCAGCCTTCTTCCTGGCGGCGGTCTTCCTGCCCGGCTTCTTTTTCGCCTTCGCCCGCGCCTTCTTCTTTCCCGCCTTCTTCTTACCGGCCATAGCTGTGGGTGCCATTCTCTACTTCTGCCTCCGGCCCGGATCTGCACCTCCGCTGAGGCTCACTCCCGGATCGGCAATTCCTTATTTCTTTCGCGCCTTCTTTGAAGCTTTCCCGCGTTTTTTACCGCCGGCAGTTGCCTTGCCGGCTTTTTTCTTTACCCTTTTCCCTGGCGGGCTTTTCGTCCCTGCAGAATCTCCGTTCTCTTCAAAGACAGGTATTTCGTGCTCGCCGATTGCGGCACCGGAGAGTCCGCCCCGCTTGATCACCTCGATCCCCTTGCCACCGCGGCCGGAGACCTTGTACTTCCTGGTCGAAATGTCGATCTTGGCTCCCTTGGTGGTAAATACCCGCAGCCGGTCTCGGGGACGGGCGCTGATAGCGCTTGCAATCAGGCGGTCGTTCGCACCGAGCTTGAGTCCGAGCACTCCCCGGCCGGCACCGGTCAGGAATTTTACATCTTTTGATTTAAAGAGCGTGACCCTCCCCTCCTGGCTGGCCACCATCACGACCTCTTTCTTCCCCTGCACAACATGAATCCCCACCACCTCCTCCTCTCCCCGTACCCGCATGAACTTCCTGCCGGTACGGGTAGAAGGTTCTGTGAAGGCGGCGAGAGAGCACCGCAGTGCATACCCACCGGAACTTACCGCAAGAAGATGGTTCAGCGGCGGCTTGCCCGAGGTGTCATCCACAGAGCCGACGTCGGTGAGGAACCTCGAGTCGAGTGACATCGCCCCGATAGCCCTCTCTCCATCGCGGAACTTGAAGATACCCTGCACGGGATCTCCATAGCCGGTCGAGGCCGGCAGGTCATTGATCCGGATCGTATAGGCTGACCCGAGATTGCTGAAGAACACAACGAGATCGCGGGTGTTGCCCCCCACGACCGACAATAGCTCATCTCCCTGGCGCAGCCTGACCTTCTCCAGGTCGGTGATCCGCCCCATGCGCTTCACCCAGCCATCGCGAGAGAGCAGAACGATAGCGTCTTCGTTTACGATGAAGGCTTCCTCGCTGTACTCAGTTTCACGTGCGCCCTTGCCACCGATCTTTGTGCGACGGGCATCGGCAAAGCTCTTGCGCACAGCGCTAATTTCCTTGCGCACGATGGTCCACAACCGGACATCGCTCTTGAGAATCTTTTCAATCTCCCGGGCGCGTTTCTTCTTGTCAAGCAACTCATCGAGGATCGCCTTGATCTCCATCCTGGCAAGCTTGTAGAGCCTCAGGTCAAGGATCGCATTCACCTGGATGTCATCGAGCTTGAACCTCTTCTTGAGCTTCTTCGCCGCGTCCACCCGCCCATCAGAGTTGCGGATGATCTTGATCGCCGCATCGAGGGCATTGAAGATCTTCTTGAACCCCTCGAGGATGTGAATGCGCTCCTTCAGCAGGCGCAGGTCATGCTCAAGCCTGCGGACCACGACCCTGTAACGGAACCGGATAAAGTGGAGAAGGATCTGGCGCAGGTCGAGACGGACCGGCTTGCAGCGGTCAGGGTCTTCTTCTGAGGAAGGAACCAGGCAGGTCAGGTTGACGTTGAAGTTGTTCTGCAGGTTGGTGTTCTTGAACAGGTAGGCCATCACCACATCTGGATCGGCATTCTGCTTCATCTCCAGGACGACACGAATATCCGTGGTCGATTCGTCCCTGACATCGTTGATCTGGGGGACCTTGCGGGCCCCGATCAACTCTCCGATCGACCTCACCAGCACATCCTTCTGAACCATGTAGGGTATTGAGGTAATGACGATCCGCGGCTTGCGGGAGCCTCCCTCGAGCTTGTACTCACCACGCACCTTGACCGAACCGTGGCCCTCCCGGTAGATCTGGCTGATCTCCTGCCGGGTATTGAGGATCTGCCCGCCGGTTGGAAAATCTGGCCCCTTGATGAACTTGAGGAGGTCATCGACCTTCAGCCGTCTCTTCCTGACCAGGGCCTCACAGGCCTCGGCCACCTCTGCAAGGTTGTGTGGAGGTATATTTGTCGCCATTCCGACGGCAATACCCGTCGCCCCGTTGATAAGCAGGTTCGGTATTCGTGAAGGAAGAACGATAGGCTCACGGGTCTTGCCATCGTAATTGGGGCGAAAATCCACGGTCTCCTTGGGCAATTCCTCCAGGAGTTCGATGGCCAGCTTCTGCAGCCGGGCCTCTGTGTAGCGATACGCCGCGGCAGAGTCCCCATCGATAGAGCCGAAGTTGCCGTGGCCGTCGACCAACGGGTAGCGCAGGCTGAAATCCTGGGCCATGCGCACAAGGGCCTCGTAAACCGAGCTATCCCCATGTGGATGGAACTTACCCAGCACATCACCAACGATTCGCGCACACTTCAGTGGCTTGGTAGAGGCGCCCAGTCGCAGCTCGTTGCGCATAGTGTAGAGAATTCGCCTCTGCACCGGCTTCAACCCATCCCTGACATCCGGGAGAGCCCGGGAGGTGATCACGCTCATGGCATAGTTGAGATAACGCCGCCTCGTGGTGACATGCAGAGGCACATCCACGATGGGAATCAGCGGCTCATCCTTGGAGCCCGCAGGGGATCTCTTCTTCTTTTTCTTCTTAGCCATTTTTGCCAGGAAGCATCGAAACCAGCTCAGGCTTACCACGGAACCGGGGAACCGGCCGCCGGGAAACGCCCGCAGCGCATCCGCACTTCTGCTCAGCCCGGTTCAATAAGCTCCTCTGGAGCCGGGCATCGGTAAACAGTTGCTGATTTATATATCACCCACCCCCTCCAAAGCAACTTGGAGGACAAAAAATGCCAACGGCAATCCCTGCCTGAAGCCGAAAACCTGCGGGATTACGTGCTCTCTGGGTTTTGGAAAAACTGCCCGGGTAAAAGAAAACGCCCCGGCGATCCACTGGGGTTCGCCGGGGCGTTTATTAGCATACGGAAGTGATCAGTTGACGGCGCAGAATACGCTGCTCTGCTCACAGCCAAGCTCGTCGTCTGTGGGGTCAGCACCACAGCCCAGGAAGGGGGCCGGGAGCCTTGCACCACGCTGGAAGACCCAGCGCAAGACGGGGATCGCGTCAGAGATGTTGGCGGAGCCATCATCGTTGGCGTCGAGCGCGTCGGGACAATTGTACCGGGCGTTCATGTTGCCGAGAACGATCTGAATGACCAGGACTGCGTCACCAACATTGATACGGCCATTGCCATCGGCATCGCCGCGATAGAAATCCTCGACCGGAGGAGGAGGAGCTTCGGAGCTGACAACCACGATCTGGTTCGACTCTCCATCACCGGTGGCGGGGAGCTGGTTGGCATCACTGTCAAGATCAGAAACGTAACCGACGAAGAAGCCGGGGCCTCCTACACCGGGATCGAGATCGAAAGCGAGGAAATCCCCACCTTCAAAGCCGGCATTAGCAACACCACGGAGGATCCCGTTGATCTCGCCGGGAGCGGCGATCGCGGCTCCAACGGTGAGGCCATTCCCTACGCCGTGGGAGTTACCAGCATTGTCGGTAATCAGGAGCTCGACGAGACGATCCTGGTCGGTACCGAGATCACCGGAGAAGCTCAGGGAGTCATCTCCATAGGAAACACCAAACTGGAAGGCAAGAGCGGGAAGCTCATTGCTCATGTTGACTACAACAAGGCCGTCAGCGTTGGTTCCGAAGCTGAATCCGTAGTCACCCACCGGAACTACCACACAATTGGCCGCATCGGCACAATCAGCATCTGCACAGTCAGCATCGCCATCACCATCATCGTCTGCGCCATTGTCACAGATCTCGACAGCGGGGCCACCGGGGGGAAGAACCTGGCCATGAACCAGGGTCGCGGGAAGCTTCGCTTCACCGGCCACGGTGATGTTCAGCGCGACGGTCGGACCGTTATTGCTGAGCTCGTCATCGGCAAGGCGAATCAGGGTCGACTCACCAGGGACGGCATCTACATTGTAGGTCAGCTTCGCCATCGTGTTGGTCTGCCCAGTCGTCAGGGTCGCCGGGGCGATAAACGAGAGAACCACCGCCGAGATAAATCCCTCGGGGGAGTTGACAGCCGCACCGACCGCGGTCGACACGTTGAAGAAGGGGTTGACCAATGCGGCTTGGGCATCGGTACCACAAAGGTAATCGAGACCGGCAGCATCACATACGCTGGGGGCAATCGAAAAAGTGTTGCCATCATGCGCGAGGCCATAGGACCAGCCCTGGACTCCCGCCGACTGGGTGACGGTCTGAACCGTCACGTCAATCGTAGCTTGTCCATCAGCAAGCTGGAGAGTCGAGTTCCCGGTCGAATCGAAGATAACTTCCATTTGATCAGGAATACAGTTCGCAGCACCCTGACAGAAAACCTGGACATTATCCTGCGCGGGAAGATACGCGCAGAAAAGCATTAATACAGCTACCCATCCAAACAAGCGTCTCATTGACATTTCTCCTGTAAAAAACGTTTCCTCGCCCGGCGCCGATCAGGGCGCCGACCAGATATAAACCTAAGTGATATTTCTTACGTAAACTGAATTTCCACCAGCCAGGCGTTCGGACTCATAACTCTCCGACAAGGCCAGTTGACTACAGCTCAAATGCTGAAGTTTCTATAGCTCTCTACGCCTTGACCAGAGTCCTCCTTTCTTGAATTATGGACTCTTAAGCTGAATGAAGGATTTACCTGCATTAGAATCCGTCCCCAATAGCCCGGTTTATTTCTTCTCGTTTATTTTCAGCTACTGGAAAACCCGATTGATATTTTTTACTCCCACTACGCCCTTCCCGGGACAAAGTACATACCCGGGACATTACCCGCATGCGCAATATCAATAAATCAATCGGAGCGATCAAAAAACCTTCAATATCGCCGAAACGAAAACCAGTAGGTAAACCCAGCAAACGCCGACAACAGGCCCTAATCAACTCCCACAACCAATCTAATCAGATCCGCATAAAGCAAGTAACAAGACCAATGTTACAGTTGGTCATCAGGAGCGTCAACGGGAAAAGCCCCGGGCCTTTTTTTTGCCCAATTGCCTGGCGAGAGCCCGGCAGAACCCTTTCCCCTGCAATCATCCTAACAAAGACCGCACTTGTCGCCACACACATGACGAACCCCGCGACCTGAAACCGGTGCTACAGAATCACGGCAAACCTGCTGCGAGGCAGGCACCAGGAAAGGGGAATGAGGCAACAGCAGGCGTAACGCGTCTGTCATGAACAGCGTCAACCTGTCAATTGCGGGACGGGACCCAGTTACTCTTCCGCGCCGCCTTCAACAGCCTCGGCACCTTCGGCACCCTCGGCACCTTCGGCACCTTCGGCAAGCTCAACACCCTCGCCTTCCTCTTCCTTCTTCTTCTTCACGCGCTTCTTGATCTTCAACACCTTGACCTTGGGCAGGCCGTAAGGATTCCCCTCTTCCTCGTCCCAATTACCGAGTTTCCTCATTTCAATAATCCGCTCGTAACGCGTCAGCACATTACGCGAACGGCCGAGGTTGCTCTTACTGACAAGGCTTCTGTGAATACTCATGACGT
>JAYGDV010000326.1:0-2417 GCA_046582735.1 Planctomycetota bacterium | reverse complement strand
GTCTTCACAACCGTCTTGTTCTTGTAGATCACGACGGTGTGCTTGGCCTTCTCATTGATCTTCCAACCCTTGGGAGCCTTGGAGCCCCCGCGATTGATGGTCATGTCGACGGCCTTGATCTTGTTGGCCGCGGCAAAAGCAGTAAGTTGCTTGCGCGCAGCTGCCTTGTCATCATCGAGAGAGATGAGATAAGCGATCGAACCCTTGGAATTAGCGACAACCTTATCGATTCCCCTGACCAGACTGGCCAGGTCTTTGCCTACGTCGCGCGAGAAAATCGCGACGGTGGCTTTTCTGCCGCCAGCTCATATATAGCAGAGACCGTTTTTGCGTTTTACGAACCGGCCGGTGACGGGAATAACGCTGAACTTCGCGGTTCCCTCCCCAGCCTTACAGCCCGACTCGACCTTCCCGGAATCGTCCGCAATCGCGGGCGTCACCAGGAGAGCGGCCAGGAGCAGTGCACTGAACCTCATGGATGGCTCCTTTCAAAAAAGCCGTTTCATTTACCGTGTTCAAAACAATCTTTTTGCCAGCAGGTATCTTACCAGCTTCAGGACCTGATTGGGAATAAACGCAGGTCCCGTAAACCTCTACAGAGGGCATCTCTTGCGATACCCGGGCAGTTCCGTATGATCGTTGTCTGCGCCAGGGTCACGCAACTCTACTGAAACACCGCCGGAGGGTGAATGTCAGAGAAGAAATCGGGTCTCGCAAGCTACGAAAACGTCGACGGCGACTACCTGGAGAAGCGCTCACTGAAAAAAAGCGCCGGCTGGGTGCTGCTGTGGGCGCTCGGGGTAGGGGCTGTGATCTCGGGGGATTACGGCGGCTGGAATTCTGGTCTCAAGAGCGGTGGTTTCGGTGGCCTGGCAATCGCTACCGTGCTGATGGCCATCATGTACGTCTGCATGGTTTTCAGTATCGCCGAGCTCTCAGCCGCTCTTCCACACGCCGGTGGCTTCTATTCCTTTACCCGTAACGCCCTCGGCCCTACGGGCGGTTTTATCTGCGGCCTTACTGATACGATCGAGTACGTCATCACCCCGGCGGTCATCGTCGCTATCATCGGGGGATACCTGGGCAAGCTTTTCCCGGGCATCCCGAAAGAAGCCTGGTGGGTCGGTTTCTACGTGGTTTTTGTGGGAATCAATATTCTCGGCGTGAAGCTGACCCTGCGCGCCGGGCTGATTGTTACCCTCATCGCCTTCCTGGTCCTGGTTGTTTTCTACATCAGCGTCATCGTCACCGGCAGCTTCGAATACAGCCGCCTCTTCAACATTCCCGATGCGAACGGAGAAACCGGGCTCTTTCTTCCTAAGGGCTGGAATGGCGTTTTTGTCGCCCTGCCATTCGCTATCTGGTTTTACCTGGCAATTGAGCAGCTACCGCTGGCCGCCGAGGAATCTCACGACGCAGTAAGGGACATGCCGAAAGCCCTGGTCTGGGGGATCGTTACCCTGCTCGGCCTTTCCGTCTTTACCCTGGTGCTCAACACGGGAGTTGAAGGCGGCGCTGCCTTGATCGGTTCCTCCACTGCCCCGCTCGCCGATGGGTTCAAGGCCGTGTTTAAAGATGGGATCACCTCCGACTCCCTCAACCTGATCGCCATCACTGGCCTGATCGCCAGTTTTTATATGATCATCTACGCTTACGGAAGGGTTCTCTTCGCCCTCTCGAGGGCAGGCTATTTTCCCCGCTGGATCTCTAAGACCTCGCAATACCATACCCCCCACCGGGCTCTGATTCTCGGAGCGCTGATCGGGCTGGCAATCCTGTTCCTGCTCGATCGCCTTGGTAAAGGCGAAGACATCGAAGGAACCCTGATCAACATGGCCGTCTTTGGAGCGGTCCTTTCTTACGCCATGGTCATGTTCAGCTACATCAAGCTGAGGCTCAACAGGCCGGAGCTCGAACGACCCTATCGCAGCCCCCTTGGAATACCGGGAGCGGCGGTCGGTGGCGCACTTTCCATCCTTGCCCTCGCCGCCACGATTTTCAATAAGGACTACCAGCTGGCAATTATCTGGGTTGCGGGCTTCCTTGCCGTCGGTATCGGTTACTATCTTCTCTACAGCCGCCACAAGCTCGTGGCACAGGCACCCGAAGAGGAGGTCGCCCTGCTCGCGAAACAACTTGGCGAACTCGACGGAAAAGAGGGAGCTGAATAAATGAGTGAAAACCAGGGTCTTCTGAGTCTTGACGAATTGCAGGCGCTCGTCAGAAGGGGCGAGGTCGATACGGTGCTGGTGGTCTTCAGCGACCTCTACGGACGCTTCATGGGCAAACGCTTCGAAGCCGATTTCTTCCTGGAGAGCGCCGTGAAGGACGGCACCCACTGCTGCAACTACCTGCTCACCGTCGACATGGAGATGGAGCCCGTCCCCGGCTACGACCTCGCCAACTGGGAGCTTGGC
>JAYGDV010000308.1:0-3046 GCA_046582735.1 Planctomycetota bacterium | reverse complement strand
GCAGATTTTCTAAAAGGAGATGAAGTCGGCTGGACTGGGAACCCAATGCGATTCGGTCCTTGAGATAGTCAAAAACCAGTTCCTTGTTGGTGCAGTAGACAATGTCGCAGGAATAGGCTTTCTGGCGCGCCTCCGGTACCATCCCGCTGACAATGACCCCAACAGTCAATCCGAGTTTTTCATAGATCCTGCCCATCCACTCGGCATCACGGCTGGCAAGGTAGTCGTTAACTGTGATGATGTGGACCGGGACGCCGGCGAGGGCTACGGCGGAGGCCGCGAGAGTGGCAGTCAGGGTTTTACCTTCCCCTGTTTCCATTTCGGCGATCATTCCGTGAAGCAGCATCCACCCGCCGATCAGCTGGCAGTCGTAGTGGCGCTCCCCGAGAGTTCTGCCTGAAACTTCACGAACGAGGGCGAAGGTCCGGGCGATAACATCATCTGGGACAAAGGCCTCCCTTAAAAGGAGTTTAACCTGGCGGGCCTCGGTCTGGATTTTCTCTTCAGGCAGGTCTCTGATTCTCTCCCCATGGACAGCGACATCTTCTACCAGGCTGCCGATTCTCCAGGGGTTGGTCTGGACTCCGCGTCCGAAGAGGCGATTCAGGCGGCCCCAGGATCGATCGAGAAACCCAGTGCCGGGCTCAGTTCTTTCCGAGTAGGCCCCAGTGGGGATACCTGTTTTGTTGAGTGAGCTATACATTGAATTTTGACAGGAAAAGAAGTCTCAGATCACGGTACCAGCGAAAGGCGATAGGTTCCCATCCATGGTAGAAGCGGGCGTAAACATGACCGCCCACATTGACGACACCGCTTTTTGCAGGGAGGTCGAGATCGAATTGGAAAACCCTTTCCATGGCTCGAACACCTCTCTGGTCATAAGGGTCAGTTGCTATATTTCCCCCGCCAGCGCTCCCGAGCGCGGAGCTTGGAAGCTCATCTGTGGCAGCAGGGACCTCTCTCTGGATGTCAGCCGGGAGAGTAGATGCGATATTTTCGGCCAAGCGGACTTCTACCCCGTAGGTGCTTTCCCTGACCAGGTCGATCTGATCCTGTGGAACGACAACCCGGGCAGTGAGGGTCTCGAGATTCAATACATGAGCAAGGGGAGTTCCTTTTCGTATGAACCTCCCGGGGAGATCCTGCGGCTGGGGAATGATGAAGATTCCATCCGAATCGCTGCGGACAATGTTCTGGGTGATCTTCTGGCTGGTCCTCCGGAGCTTGTCCTCGCGGTGGGCAATCTCCTTTTTGAGGACTTCTGCACGAACCCTGTCCTGCAGCCAGATCTCATCGTAACGAGCCCTTGTTTCTGCCAGTTCTTCGGCGTGAACCTTCAGGTCAAGCTCTGCCATCTCGTCATGAATCCGTAGCAGGGGATCCCCCTTCCTGACACTGCTGCCAGGGGGCGCCAGGATCTCCACGATAAATCCATCTGCTCCGGCGCGAATGATGGCCTGCTCCGGAACCCAGATGACTCCGTCTGCACGGGTATGCATTGGCAGGGGGATGACGAACATCAAAAGCAGCACAGCAAGGAGGACTCCGCCGCTGGCGCCAACCGCACGGGCCCTGACCTTATAGAGCCGCGGACTGCTGACTATGTACTTAACGACCTTGTAGATCGGGAGAATTCCCCAGGCGATGACTGCCCAGATGGCGAGGGCGGCTCCGACAAAGAAGAACTTGCTGGCGATAAACATGATGATCGCCGTCAGGATAAAGATTCGGTAAATGAAGGATGCGATGGAATAAAAGATGAACCAGCGTCGCTCGCCAGGTGTGGCCGGCATAGGAACAGCTTCCTTGTTCCCGAGAAGGTTCTTTTCCAGAACGTGGGAGAGATAGCGGGTGGAGCGAGACCTGAGATTTACGATTTCTATGAGGTCCGCAAGGATGTAGTACCCGTCGAATCTGAGCAGGGGATTAATATTGAAAAGGATAGTGGAGACCCCTGCGATAAAGATCACGTTGAATAGAATGGTACGGATGAGTCCCGGCTCAATGTTGAGCCAGAGCATAAGGGCAAGAGAGGCTAAGAAAATCTCGACCATCATCCCGGCCGAGCTTACAAGGATCCGTTGACGTTTGCTTCTGAAGGCCGATGCGGCAGATGCATCGACAAAAGGCAGGGGGGTCAGGACGAGGAGCATGATCCCCATTACATGCACCTCTCCGCCGTATCGCTTGACAGTGAAAGCATGCCCGAATTCATGCAGGCCTTTAAAGACGGGAAAAATAAACCAGAGAAGGAATATGTTCTGAGTGGAAAGCACTCTGTCGACAACGTTTTCACTCAGGCTGCCCCAGTTAACCACTGCAAGGACGAGGCCTGTTGCGACAACAAAGCTCCAGATGATCAGTGCAAGCCTGGAATAGAAGGGCTCGACGAGGGGCTTCAGGCGGTTGAGCAGTTTTTCCGGGTCATAAACCGGGAAACGCCAGAACAGGGGGCTCATCAACTGCTGCATCCATTTCTTCCTGCGTTGTTTATCGTAACGCTGAAGTACCTCGGCGGTATCCGGAGGCACATCCGTCAGGAGGATGTCGGCGGAATGGAGCTGTCCCAGGAGTTGAATGAATTGATCCTGGGTCGGCGCCTCGTCCTGCATGCGTTCTGAGGCCAGCTGCCAGATTTCATCAGAGGTCCGAACTCCATCCATCAGGCCGATGAGCTCATACGACATCGGGCTGAAGCGGTGATAGCGCTCGTTGGCATGGTCCTGGAGGACATAGGTGAGCTGCCCCCGATAATGGTGCCTGTGGAACTCCGTGTGGTTACGAAGTTTCGGCCGGAGGTCCTCGACCCGGTACCATGAATTGCTGTAGAGGCGCTCTTCTGCCATTTCGGTTTACCGGATCAGGGGAACCAGGACCATGATTTCAGCCGGAGCCAGTCAAAGGCTTTATGCGTCCATATCCAGATGAGCCTTCGGCGATCGACTTTTACTTTGCTGTAGCCTTCCATGCCGGGCCTCAGCCCGAGGGCATCTCCTTCGGGGCGGGATTCAACCCTGAAGAAATTCCTTCCCTCCCGCGAGATGGA
>JAYGDV010000157.1:0-3618 GCA_046582735.1 Planctomycetota bacterium | reverse complement strand
GAAGAGGCGCACCCCAACCCCGACCCCGTGGGGCCCGGCGGTGGAGATGCTGCCATTCACAACAGCCCCTTCCTGCGCGAAGCGCTCTTCACTCCCGCCTTTGATATGACCCAGTGGGATGGCTGTAACATCCCACCCGATGCCATGAGGGCTGAGTGGATCAGTGACGTGGACGGCGAAATCAACGACGAGTTCATCATCCCCGAAGACGGGCTGATCTTCCGGCCTGATTTCGGCGGCAATGCACCGGAAATTGCCGGCATGACACTGCTTGGCGCCGGCGCTATCGATCGCTTCTGGACCATTCCACAGGACCAGTTCGACACCGAGGCGATTCTCGTTCCAGGGCGTGCAAACAACGGCATCTACGACCTGCAGAGGGGCGACCTCTTCCAGGCCAATGTCGAGCGCTGCATGTGTGTCGCCTATGTCTATGTCATCAACGAATCCGAAGAGGGGCGCTGCATCCAACTCGGCGTGGGCTCCGATGACTCCCTGGCGGTCAAGGTCAACGGCCGTTACGCCGGTGGCTACCAGCGCTGCGCGCCACACAACCCCTTCGACCAGAAAATTCCTATCTGGCTCGATCCAGGCAAGAACCTGGTCGCCATAGCCACCTATGAAGCCGGCGGCGGCTACATCATGTGCATGCGCTTTGAAGATGAGAATGGTGCGCTGCTCTCGATGCCGCACACCATCGACCCCACCGGCTACAACCCGGAAGACCACGGCGACCCGCCGGACAACTGTTCGAACACTCCGGGGGATCCTGCGCCGTATATGCGTGGCGGCCCCGGCAAGGGCTTCATCACCGAGTGGCTGGTCCCGGCCAACCCGTTCGAGTCTGCCGCCGGCGGAGTAGCTCCTCCGGACGCCCTGATTGAAGACTATGTTTCCCAGGGTGGTGGCCCCCCCGAGATCGACAACATCTTCGCCGGAACCATCGTCGAAGCCGGCATCTCCGGCCTGATCTCCACCGCGGTTCGCAATAGCGCCTGCGGTTTCACCACCCTCGCAAGGGCCAGCGCCTTTGACATCAACCCCGGCGACCCGGGGCTCTTCAACGGCGAAAGCTACTACGGGGGAGGAGACCAGTACACCACCGTCATGTTCACCTTCGTCGAAAACCTCACCGACGATGATCTCGAGGCCTGGTTTGGTTTCTCGAGCGACGATGGCGCTACGCTCTTCGTCAATGGCGAGGTCGTTGCTGAGTTCCTCGCCACTCGCGGCTTTGGCGGCGTTAACGAGATCCAGAACCGGGCAACCTCCGCAGCGCTCCTGGAACCGGGCCTCAACCTGGTCATGCTGGGCTACAACGAAGCCGGCGGCGGCTCCGGTGGGCGGATCGCCATGTTCAGTGACTCCTGCTTCAACACGCCCTTCACCGAAGACGAAGTGTCCGTCTCGGCGGACAACCCCGAAATCGATGGGGCCGTGGGCGGCGGCGGTATCGTAAGAGGTGTTCGCGACATCGAGGCAATCGATTGCGACGGTGTCGCCAACGTAATCATCACCTTCGAGGTCCCTGGCGACCAGGCGATCAACGTCGAGCTGGTGGAGACCCTGCCTGAAGGGCTCATCGGCCAGGACCCCTCGCAGGGCGAATTCAACGCTAACGGCTCCCAGTTGATCTTCCAGGGCGAGGTGAGTAACGGGGACTCCGTCACCTACATCATCCCCAACGCCCAGGCGGGCTCGAGATACTGTCTCGGCGCGGTGGATGGAAATCCCATTACGGGAGACAACACCCTGTTCCGCCCCCTGCTGCGGCGCTGCCCCGAGATCTGCGATAACGGCATCGATGATGACCGCGACCAGGCCATCGACTGCGATGACACCGATTGTGCCGACGTTCCGGCCTGTACGGGCCTCGGCCAGCCGGAGATCTGCAATAACGGGCTCGATGACGACCTTGATGGCGCCATCGACTGCGTGGATCGTGACTGTCTCGATGACGCCTCCTGTCTCCCCGATGAGATCTGCGACAACGGGGCCGATGATGACCAGGACGGCAACGCAGATTGTGACGACGACGACTGTGCCGATGCAGCCAACTGCCAGGTGGTCAAAGGGCCGACCTTTGTCCGTGGCGACGGAAACTCCGACGGCAGCATTAACCTGACCGACGGCGTTGTGCCGCTGCTGTACCTGTTCTCCGGCGGCGCGGCTCCGGCCTGCGCCGATGCTGCAGACACCAACGACACGGGTGGAATCGAGATCACCGATGCCATCATCATATTCGGCTGGCTCTTTACCGGCGGAGCGGCTCCCGCAGCTCCATCTCCGCTCAGCCCCGGCTACAGCCGGGAAGAGTGTGGCGCCGATGCAACAGAAGATGGCATCGGCTGTGACCGACCTTCGCCGGTCTGCCCGTAAACCTAAACCAGCAACGGAAACCGGGCGGCGGCTCCCAGCAGGGGGCTCCGCCCGGTTCTTTTTTTTCCGGGCTGGACTGAAAAACCAGACCGGGTTAAATAGGCCCCATGCCCTCATACCTTCCAGCAAAACACCTCCTTGTCGCCGCCCTGGTTGCGCTGGCCGTTGCCCAGCCTGGACAGCCCGCCTGCTCCCAGGAGATTGCCTTCCAGCGCTATTCCCTGCCAAACGGATTGACGGTCATCCTGCATGAAGACCATCGCCTGCCGAGGGTCGCAATCAACCTCTGGTATTACGTCGGATCCAAGGATGAGCCGGCGGGCCGTTCCGGCTTTGCCCACCTGTTTGAACACCTCATGTTCATGGGGACAAAGAAGGTCCCCGTCGGACAGTTCGATACCATCATGGAGGGCGCCGGGGGGTCGAACAACGCGACGACCTCGACCGATCGCACAAACTACTTCGAGAGCGGCCCGCGTGAGTTGCTGGAGCTTTTCCTCTTCCTCGAGGCCGACCGCATGACGGGTCTTTCCCGCGCCATGACGATTGACAAGCTGAACACCCAGCGTGGTGTCGTACGCAACGAACGGCGCCAGAGCTATGAGAACCGGCCCTACGGGAAAATGTGGCTGGAGATCCCTCCCCTGATGTTTCCCGCCGGACACCCTTACCATCACTCCGTCATCGGTTCCCACGAGGACCTCGAGAACGCTGCTGTAAAAGACGTGGTTGAATTCTTCAAAGATTTTTACTTCCCCGCCAACGCCTCACTGGTCATCGCCGGGGACTTCGACCCACGGGAGGCCCGGGCGCTGGTCGCAAAGTATTTCGGGGCGATACCCCGCCGGCCAGTCATCAAACGAAAGACCCCCGCAGAGCCGGCCATCGATGGCCTCTTGCGCAAGACCATCTCCGATGCGGTTAAGCTCCCCCTGGCCTGCTTCGTCTGGCACTCTCCAGCCTTCTACAAGGAAGGAGATGCTGACATGGACATCCTTGCCAACAGCCTTGCCGGGGGAAAATCAAGCCGCCTGTACCGGCGCCTGGTCTATGAGAAGAAGCTGGCCCAGGATGTTTCCGCCTTCCAGAGTTCGAGTCTCCTGGGTTCGGAATTCTACATCCAGGTCTATGCGCTTCCGGGCACCAGCGCCCGGGACAACCTTGAGCGGCTTGGAAAAATCGAACGCGAGGTGGATGCGGTCATTGCTGAGCTCCAGAACCGGGGGGCAACCGCAAGGG
>JAYGDV010000044.1:0-4098 GCA_046582735.1 Planctomycetota bacterium | reverse complement strand
TGAGTACAAACTCGCTGGAATTAAAGAGCACACGGCACAGGCTGGAGAGGCCTTGTTTTTCTACAAGCCGCCGCCCCCGCGAGACCTCGCCCTCTGCAGGCGGGCGGCCGAGGCAAAGCCTCCAGGCAAGCTCCAGCTGGCGAAGCACCTCAACACCCGCCTCTTTGCGCACACGGGCTGCAAAGGAATCCGCCATGCGCCATACAAAACGGTTGTTGCTGAGACTGAGAGCCTGCAGCGGCGTGGTCGTCACCGCGCGCCGCGGACTGGTGGTCGAAGGGTCCGGACAGTCAAAGGTATCGAGCAGGGCATCGCGCGCTCCCCGCGGGGAAAACCTGTAGATCGTCCGGCGGTTGAACTTCGCCCCTTTCACCTCGATCGGATGGTAATAGCGCCCGGCATTGAAGTGCTGCTCACGAACATCCTCGTAGCCCGGTCCACCGCGGCGGGTATTCAGAGCGCCCGCCACCTGCAGGATCGAATCTCGAAGCACCTCGGCCTCAACCCGCCGGGGAGAAAAGCGCCACAGCAGGCTGTTGCCGCTGTCGGTGGCATGCGCTTCTGAACGAAAAGCGGAAGATTGCCTCCAGGTTTCAGAGGTCAGGATCAGCCTGTGCAAAGCCTTGAGGCTGTAGCCGTTGTTGGTGAACCAACCCGCCAGCCAGTCAAGCAAATCCGGATGACTCGGCGTTCCCCCGCCTGCACCGAAATCACTGGGCGTCTCGACAATCCCCCGGCCGAAATGGTAATGCCAGGCACGGTTGGCGATCACCCGGGCGAAGAGCGGGTTCCCGGAGGCTGTCACCCAGGCGGCCAGGGCCCGCCGGCGCTGGGAATCACTCGCCTTTGCGGCCAGCTTGAATTCCGCGCTCACCCCCCGCAGAGCGGCGACGCCTCCTGGAGTCACCTCTTCACCGAGATCCCCGGCGCTGCCGCGCCGGTGAATCCGCATCGCGCCGGGATTCCCCGGACGTACCGAGAACATCCCGTGCCGCGTACCGTGGCGAACACCCGATAGCGCCGCGGCAAACCGGTAGTATTCCCGATTGGGTATCGGATCCGTCTTGTGGTCGTGGCAGCGGGCGCAATGAACGGTCAGCCCGAGAAAGCCCTGGGTGACTGTACCCACAATTTCCTCCAGCTCATCCTGGCGCGCCTGCCGTTTCATCTGATCACTGGATCCGAGTACGGTATTGTGAGTCCCGGCGACCAGGAACCCGACGGCGGCGGCCCCTTCCTTGCCCGGCTTCAGGATGTCGCCGGCCAGCTGCATGCGGGCGAACTCATCGTAGGGCATATCATCATTGAACGCCTTGATCACCCAGTCCCGGTAGGGCCAGGCGTTGCGCCGGGCCTCGTTGTATTCAAAACCGTTGCTCTCACCGTAGCGCGCCACGTCAAGCCAGTGACGCGCCCAGCGCTCCCCGTAATGCGGCGAGGCCAGCAGGCTCTCGACCAGCTCGCGATAGGCTTCCGGGGAAGGATCCCCGGCAAATTCTTCCACTACCCCGGGCGCCGGCGGCAAGCCGAGCAGGTCGAAATGGAGCCGCCTGGCGAGGATCGCGGGAGAAGCCGGCCGCGAGGGCTTGATCCCTTCTTTTTTCAGCCGCAGGCGAATAAAGGCATCGATGGGATTGGCCGGATTTGCGCCGGAGCCGACCGAAGGAACCGCTATCTCCCGAACGGGCTCAAAGGACCACCAGGCGGCGGCCTTTTCACCATCTTCTGCGCTCAACGCGCAGACCGGGAGCAGGCACAGCAAGAGCGCGATCTTCATCATGGGAAACATCTTACCCGCAGAACCGCTGCTCCGGTTGCCTGAAAACAGCGCCGCTACTTCACCACGGTGAAGTTAATGACCACCCGGGTCTTCGTCGTCTTGCCGGGGTCGTCAGGTCCGCTGCCGAGCTCGTGGTCGACCATCTCGAGCTCAACAGAATCCTTGCCGACGTAATCACCCTTCGGCTTGTACTTATAGACCGGCTCGAAACCAGTGCTCGGGTTCCGGATGACCTCGCTTTTCTCAAAATGCCCGGCCTGGACCTTGATCGATGCTCCCTGCTCATCACCACCGAAACCGGTCCTGTATTCATACTCTTCTGAATTTTTGACCATGGCCTCGATGGCCTTCGGCTTGTTGGTAGGCTTTTCAGCTTCGGGCTTTTCGGGCTCAGCGGGTGTTTCCTTTTTCTCAGCAACCGGCTCGCTGGCCGGCGGTTCGGAGGCGGGCTTTTCTTTTTCCGGCTCATCCGGAGTGGTCACTGCTTCCTGCTCGGGAGCTGGCTTCCCACATCCGGTCAACATTCCCGCAACAGCAAACAGAATGCAAAAGGCCGGCAACAGGAGCAGATATCTCATGGATCGAATCCTTGTACCCTGGGGAAGTGATTGAACAAACGACAGTTTAACCTGTGGTCACCTTCTCAACCTTTGAAAAGAAAAGCCTGTCACCTGTAGAAATCGACCCAGGTGAGCTTGAGCTCACGAGCTCCGCCGGCGAGTGCCTTCGGGGGAATCCGGGCCTCGTAATAGCCCTCTTTCTTCAGCAGGTATTTTCCCTCCAGCGGCCTGCCTTTTTTGTCGAGCATGCGTACCCCCAGAGCGCCGCGTGGATCCTTGCGGGAATCGAGCAGCAGCTTTCCGTCAACCGTGGCCGATGCACCCTCAAGTCCTCCGAGATGGTAACGCACCAGCACCTTTTGGGGCCAGGCGCCCTCCAGCAGTCGCACCGTTGCGCTGCCGATGCCGAACCTGTCGGTGACGTTGAAAACGACTGTGTCACCGGTGAGCGTCACTCGAACCTCACGCAGAAGATCATGGCCGTTCTTCGGCTTGTGAACCGTCACCTTGAACCGCTCACGCCCGGTGTGCGTTGTTTCAGAGAACTGGCAGGCACTCAGGAATAAAACAACAGTCAATAAAGTGAACCGCATGGCTAATCACCCTGCTTGTAATTCGGTTTCCTGCGTGCGTTTGCTTTCTTTTCGAACGCGTGGCCGAGGGAGAGCAGCCGGGCCTCCGACCAGGCGGCTCCGATGAAGGAGAGACCGACGGGCAACCCCCCGGCCTGGCCCATCGGCACCGTCAGGTGCGGGTAGCCGGAGACGGCGGCGAGTATCATCTGCCCGCCCTGGAACCTGTCCCCGTTCTTGAAGTCGATCTTGAAGGCAGGCCCGGTTGAAGGAGCGACCAGCGCGTCAAGCCGATGCTCACCGAGCAACCTGTCAATCCCCTCCGGCCCCGCCAGCCGGCGATTCTCCTCGAGAGCCTTCTTGTAGACCGGCGACTCGAGCCCATCGGTCGCCTCCGCCTGGATGAAAAGCTGCTGCCCGAAATGCTGCAACTCGCGGCCGGCCTCGCGCTTGTTGAACTCGATCACTGCGGCAAGGGTGCGGGTCTTGACGGCGACAGCGGCATCGGCGAGATAGGCGTTGAGGTTGGTCTTGAACTCATAGAGAAGAACGACCATCTCGTTGCGCCCGATCGTGCCGCGCTGAGGCGGCTGCTGCAGTTCGACCAGCTCGGCCCCTGCCTCCTTCAGATGTTCGAGCGCCTTTTCGAAAACCACTTCCGCGGCATCGCCATAAGCCCCTGCCCGCGGCCGCAGAACTCCCAGCCGTGCTCCTTTCAGGGAACCGGCATCCAGCGCGGCGACGTAATCCACCCGGTGCTTGTCGGCCTCGGCTGTGGCCGGGTCGAGACTGTCGGTTCCCGCCATCACCGTAAGCATAGCGGCCGCATCTGCCACGGTGCGCGTCATCGGCCCCGCGGTGTCCTGGGTATGGGAGATCGGTATGATATAGCGCCGCGACAGCAAGCCGACCGTAGGCTTCAGACCGACGATTCCGTTCATCGCCCCCGGGCAGATCACCGAGCCGTCAGTCTCGGTACCCACGGCGAGCGCGGTGAGGTTCGCCGCCACCGCGGCGCCGCTACCGGAGCTCGAGCCACAGGCGCTACAGTCAAGCGAGTAGGGGTTGCGGGTCAGACCGCCCAGCGCGCTCCAGCCGCTCGTCGACCGGTTTGAGCGCATGTTGGCCCACTCGCTGAGATTGCTCTTGCCAAGGATGACGGCCCCGGCGCCCCTCAGCCGCTCGA
>JAYGDV010000014.1:0-4224 GCA_046582735.1 Planctomycetota bacterium | reverse complement strand
CCGAGTTGATCGATAAGTTGCGCCATATTTCAGTTTCCTGCTGGAGGATGGGAGGCGGCATTTTAACAGGTCACCCGCAGGCGGGCCAAAATAGAGACTGGTATTTTATTGTGCTTAGAAAAGAAAAAATGCACTATTATTGGGCAGTGTCCAAAAAAAAAGGCAGTCATATTCAGGGTGTATGAGTCCCGAAGAAAGCCCTAAACAGGCGAGTTTTGTGATGGTTGAATCAAAAAGCAGTTCCAGCGCTGAAATTTTCTCGGATGATGACAGCCGTTCGGCAACTTCCGTCGATAGCCGCCTGGAGATCTTCCAGGAGATCACCCTGGCGCTGAATTCGACCCTGGAGCCGATCAAGCTGCTGGAGGTCCTTCTTGATTCAAGCATTCGATATACAGGCGCTACGACTGGATCGGTGATCCTGCTCGAGGGGGATACTCTCCGGATTGTCGCCTCCCGCGGACTCGGCCAGGATGTAGAGGACAAGGTAGCTCTTCGAGTCGGCGAGGGGATCACAGGATGGGTGGCCAAGCATGGCGAGGCCCTTCGTGTTCCCGACGTGCTGTCTGAAGACCGCTACGTTATGGTCAAGGAGCACATTCGCTCCGAGCTGGCGGTTCCGATGATCCTCGAGAACAGGGTGGTGGGGGTTATCAGCGTTGACTCGACCAATACGGATAACTTCTCTGAACAGGACCTCGAGTTGTTGACGATTGTCGGCACCCAGGCCGCCCAGATCCTGGAGAACGCACAGTCCTTTTCCGAGCTGAAGCGGCGTAATGTCCAGGACGAGACCCTGCTCGAAATCAGCCAGGCGCTTGGCTCCTCGCTTGTATTCGAGGACCTCTTCAACCAGGTGAGCGAGATCCTTGCGCGCCGCTGCCAGCTGTCCCAGTGTTTCCTGGTGCTGGTGCAACCGGATTCCGACGAGATCAAGATCTCGATGGCCTACGGGATGACCGAGGAGGAGATGGCCAAGGGACAGTACGCCCGTGGTGAAGGAATCATCGGCAGAGTCGTTGAGAGCGGTGAACCGATCGGAGTGCGGGATATCAGCCAGGAGCCGAAGTTCCTCGGCAGGACGGGGGCCTTTCGTGTCGGCTCGGAGCAGATGGCCTTCATGGCGGTGCCCATCAGCCTTGAAGGAAAAACCGCGGGTGTCCTCGGGGGGGCGAAGCCATTTCATGGTGACAAGGAGTTTGACCAGGACATGGCTCTCCTGCAGATCATCACCGGCACCCTTGCCCAGGCCGTCAAGATTTACCAGGATGCCGCTGCAGAGCGCGAACAGTTGCTCGAGGAGAACCGCCTGCTCAAGGCTGAGCTCCGTGAGCGCTATAACTTCGAAGGGATCGTGGGTAACAGCCCCGCAATCCAGGCGATCTTCCAGACCATAGCGAGTGTTGCGCCGACCCGCTCAACCGTGCTGGTGCGAGGAGAGAGTGGCACCGGCAAAGGGCTCATCGCGCACGCGATCCATTACAACAGCCCCCGTGCAGAGGGGCCTTTTGTCAAGGTGAACTGCGCCGCCATTCCCGAGCAACTCCTGGAGGCGGAGCTTTTCGGCTACAGGAAGGGATCTTTCACCGGGGCGACCTCCGACCGCAAGGGAAAGTTTCTGCAGGCCGATGGGGGAACCATTTTCCTGGACGAGATTGGTGATATGAGCCCCTTGTTGCAGGCCAAGATATTGCACGTTCTGCAGGAGAAAGAGATCGATGCCGTAGGAGCGGATATGCCGGTAGAGGTGGATGTCAGGATTATCGCAGCGACCCATCAAGATCTCGAAACACTGCTTAAGGAGGGTACCTTCCGCGAAGATCTCTACTACCGGCTCAATGTAGTTCCAGTTGCCATGCCCGCTTTGCGGGAGCATCCGGAGGACATCCTGCTGCTGGCGCAGCACTTTCTCGGTAAGTTTGCTGAAGAGAACGATCTGCCTCAGCTGAAGCTCGGCAAGGATGCTCTCAGGGAGCTGATGGCCTGTTCCTGGCCGGGCAATGTCCGCCAGCTGGAGAATCTTATCGAGAGAGCCATGATTCTCTGCGAGGGAAGGACCATTCATGCCGCCGATCTCCCTCCCCTGCGGGATGATGTTCTTGACGAGAGGTCTGTGCAGGCCGCTGCCGGACTTGACTCCTCGGTCTCAGAGCACTTCGAGGGCCTCCTGGGTTCTTCGACGCGAGGGATCTGGACAGAGACGATGGAGGTGGTTGAGCGTACCCTTCTCAACGAGGCCCTGGGCCGCTGCGATGGAGTCCGCCTGCGGGCGGCCGACCTGCTCGGCATCCATCGAAACACCCTGCGCAAGAAGGCGGACGATTTCGGCCTCTGAGCGGTTCCGGGTTTTCCAGCCCCTAGCGCCCCAGGGCGAAGGGGAAGGCGTCCAGCCCCTCTTCGCAGCCGAGGACCTCCCCTCCTGCAGGGTCTCCACCTCTGAGGGGGTACGGAGCAGGGGGCGCGGTTGCGCCGCGGTACAGGTGCTCCAGCAGGTAGACGGCGTCGGTAATATTGATGACCTCGTCATCGTTGGAGTCGCCTGCATCGAGGCACGTAATGGTTGCACCGGAGAAGAGGTAGCGAACGATCTTGACCGCGTCGCTTACGTCGAGCTGCTCATCGGTGTTGGCATCGCCCCGGATGAACTGGGGAGGGGGAGGCAGGATGGTGAAATCTACCGGGGGAGCCGAGCGGCCATCGGTGTTTCGTACGGTCACTTCGAAGACTCCCGGTCGATGCCAGGGGACGACAGCGCTCAGGCTCTGGGGGCTTGCCTCGTCGAACTCGACACCCTCTGCTTCCTGGCCATCGATGAGAACCGTGATTCCCGCATGGAATTCCGTACCGTTGATGGTGATCCGGTCACCGGGCTGGGCGCTTGCAGGGGAGATGCCGGTGATGACGGGGGGTTGCCAGCCAAAGGTGCTGATTACGGTGATGCCGTCGTTTCCGACGACGTTGCCTTCGACGTCAAGGGCGAGGAAATCGAGCTGGTTTTCTCCGGCTGAGAGGGGCACATCCGTCTGCCAGCGGGTGGTGCTGGTCCAGTTGAGCTCCATGGGCTCACCGGAGACCAGCAGCATGTCGACGTCGACCCAGCCGGCGCCGGCGATCCTCGCCGTGTCGTCATCCTCGGTGAAATCATTTCCGCTGTTGGTGGTGATGGAGAAATTCACCCGGTTGGGAACCTGGCGGGAGAGGGTGTTTCTGCGGCTGTTGACGAAGTTGCGTACAGGGGATGAGTTGCCCACGCCGTCGCTTCCGACAACCGCTGTGTTGCGGTCGAGGTATTTAGTGACCATCTCGCCCACCGACCAGTAGCCGGGGTTGCCGCCCAGGCCGTTGACCATCTCATTGAGGATGCCCATGTACTTGCGCCGGTATTTCGGCCGGTTCACGATCCGGGAGAAGGTGCTGTCGTTGTCAGGATATACGCGGGCACCGGTGTTGCCCCAGCTATGGTCCATGTCCCAGGGCAGCAGCTTCCAGCGCCCCTCGTTCGAGGCGTAGTAGATATAGGCGTTCTGCCCGTTGCCGATGGCGATGGTGTCCCAGTCATCATGGGCGCAGCGGGCGGCATAGACCCGGAGAAACTGTTCGACGTCCATGATGTCCTCAAGTTGGTTGTCGAGGATAGTCGAGTTGCCGTTCATGGTCTGGATCAGCGAGATCAGCGGGTTGAAATTGTCTTCCAGTTCCCGGGTGCGAAAGTTGAAGTTCCAGCGGTAGCTGGTCTTGGCTCCTCCGCGGTTGCTCCAGTTGGCCCACCGCAGCAGGTTGGACTGGTGGCCGCCGGAGTCATTAAAGGTCTGCTTGCCGGTGATCTTCATGAGGATGCCGTTAGCGTCCTGGGGGAACCAGAGGTCGAGGTATTCGGAGTTTGTGGGCTCGATGCTCTCCATGATGTAGGTCCCCGCATTCGTCCTCACTCGCGCCCAGACCGAGCGGTTGTAGGGGCTGGTGGTCGATGGCGTCGAATTACGCCAGACGCAGTAGCCCGCGGCTTTTTCGCGCTGGGCGCTGCCGTAGCGGCTCAGGTTGATCTTTGTCCGGTTGCGAAGAGGCTGGTCTTTCGGGAAGGTGACCCGGTACATACGCGGATTGCCGGGACGGTTCCAGGGGCTGCCTCGCCAGCGTGTCCCGACATTGTAGTAGACCTTCTCTTCGTTGAAGATGAAGGTGGCATCCAGCAGCTCGTTGGAGTGCAGCTGCCGGCTGCTGAGC
>JAYGDV010000557.1:0-3827 GCA_046582735.1 Planctomycetota bacterium | reverse complement strand
TGCCGAAGTCGGTGATCTTGATCGTGTCGGATGGACTGAGCTCCCCTTCAACCGGCTTAGCCAGCATCAGGTTTGCGGGCTTCAAGTCACGGTGAACCACGTTGCGCACGTGGGCATGGGCAAGCCCTTCTCCAACCTGCCGTGCAACAACCAGCACCTCCTCGGCATCGAAGGTCCGCCCCTCTCTCTTGCGCTGGCGCAGGAGATGCTTGAGAGTCGGCCCCTCGAGAAACTCCATGGCAAAGAACGGCCAGGTCGGCCCATCGTTGTAGGTGTGAATCCGGATGATGTTGTCATGCGCAAGGTCCAGGAGCCGGTTGGCCTCCAGCCTGAGATCATCCCTGGCATCGAGATCGAGGATGATCTCCTGGGGAATACGCTTGAGCGCTACGGCCCGGTCGAGAGCTTCATCCTGGGCGAGGTAGACCTTACCCATTCCTCCCTGGCCGATCAGGCGCTGGATCCGGTACTGATTGGCGACAAGGTCTCCCTCGTGCCAGCCCCGGGCCGCCTCCTCGCTCAGGTCAGTGGATTGGGTATCGTAGGTCCCCATACTTCTCTGGGTGACCGTATCAGCGTTGAGATCTACATCGGAGTCAGTGGCGCTGTCGGTCCCTACATCGAGAGGCCCGACCTCGACCGTCTCGCTGGCTGGCGCATCGGATTCGACTGGAGCAGAGTCCCCAGCTTTTTCTCCAGGCACATCCCGGCTGCCTTGAGAATCCACAGGCTTTTCAGAACTTTCAGCCATCGATGATTCAGCATTCTTTTGCGCAGAGGCAGACTTCTCAGTCTCGCCGGTTTCTGCGGATGTGCTGGCTTTTTCGGACATGCGAAAAGAAGCCCCCAACAAGAATTTCCACTTAACTTTCCACTTCCAGGAGAACCCTGCTGCTCAACAGACCTGCTGAGGCCGACTCTTCTCCTTAACAGGATGGACGATTGTAGCTTGTCACCATTCAAAAATAAACTTCTGAGAGGGATATATTCCAGCCGGCAGGAATTCCTAATCTTTTCACCCGTAAAAAGTTATAGGCCTAGCAGGGGGTTTTCCCCCTCCGCAAAACAACCTGCTGAAAACCTCCCTTCACACCGGGAAACCACTGCCTTTCAGCCAGGAAGAGCACCAATCCTCGCCCCACTGCTTTCTCGGAAGGTGGTACGTTGACTTGCCCCCCCCAAAACCATAAAATTGTATTTCACAATGGTTTGGAGTGGGTCAAAGGGAAATTAAGGCTGGTTCCAGTCTTCTGAGGTCTTTCCGGAGTGCGGAAAGCTCAACGGGTCTCCTTTTACCCATTTTTGCACCCGGAACATTGTTGAATATCCGGTTTGCAGAAAAATCCCGGGATACTTCCCAGGAAGAGAAATACACGCAATTGAGGCAGCCGCCCGCTGCCGGCTGGCACAGGAAAAAGCAGGAATGAAACCGAACAGACTCTCCCTCACCGGCTTCCTGGTGAGTTTTCTCGTCCTTACTGCCGGGCAGCTGGCTATCCAGCCCCCGGCCATGGCCACCAACTCAGGCCTGGTTGTCATCACCGAAATCATGTACCACCCCGCCGGCGGCGGGCAGGAGCTCGAGTTCATCGAGATCCACAACGCAAGCCCGGCTCCGGTCGACATCTCGGGCTGGTATTTTTCCAAGGGAATCAGCTACACCTTTGCGCCCCAGACCTTCCTCACCGGCGGGCAATACGCCGTCGTCTGCGCCAATGCCGAGCGCGTCGCCGAGGTCTACGGGATCGACAACGTCGTTGGAAACTGGGGACTCGGCTGCGATCTCGAAGGAGACGAGCGCGATGGCTGCGCGCTCTCCAATTCAGGAGAGACCATCGAGCTCGCTGAAGAAAACGGCGTGGTCGTAGCGACCGTGGGCTACAACGACAGGGGCAAATGGCCCGCGGGCGCGGATGGAACCGGCCACTCCCTGAGCCTCATCAAGGTCTACACCGACCCGGACGATCCCGACAGCTGGACTGTCAGCTCCTCCCAGGGCGGAACTCCCGGCCGGCTCAATTCCACCTCGATCAATTCAGTATTCATCAACGAGGCCCTGCTGTGGACCGCGGGCGAACGCTGGGTGGAGCTCTTCAATACCGATTATTCCTCGCAGAATCTCTCGGGCTACTGGATTTCCAGCAGCCGGCGGCTCGGCGAGGAGGCTTTCCGCGCACAGCTCCCAGGCGACACGGTAATTCCAGCCCGCGGACGGCTGGTGTTTTCTGAGGCTGACCTCGGCGGACTGGACCTCTCCCTTGTTACGGACGAAGAGGCCGCGGAGGGATCAGCCGGGCGCCGTTTCATAGCCCTGCTCTCTGCCGATGCCAGCCGGGTGGTAAATGCCTACATCTTCGAGCCGGAGGCCGAAGAAAAAAGCGAGGCCCGGATTCCCGACGGCGACGAAGACTTCAGTGACCGCGCCGTCCCCACCCGGGGGGAGGCCAACCGTACCGCCACCGAAACCGAGATCGTCATCAACGAGGTCATGTACCACCCCCTGCATGGACCCCCAAGCGGAGATGAGCGCTTTGCCGAGTATATCGAGCTCTACAACCGCAGCCCGGACAGGAGCATCGACATCAGCGGCTGGAAGCTCACCAAGGGAATCAACTACGAATTCGAGCCGGGGGTCATCATCGCCCCCCAGAGCTATATTGTCGTTGCAAGAGACCCTGCCTATATCCGTGAAACCTACGGTCTCGCTCCCGAGAAGGTCTTTGGCGGCACCGAGGGCTTCGGTGGACTGCGCAACGATGGAGAGCGCATCAACCTGCGTGACACCGAGGGTAACATTGCAGACACCGTTCGCTACCACGATGGCGGCCAATGGCCCTATTGGGCCGATGGCGGTGGTTCGTCGATGGAATTGATCGACCCCTTCGCCGACAACAATGTCGCAGGAGCCTGGGATTCCAGTGATGAATCCGGAAAAACACAGGCCAGGGAATACAGCTACCAGGGGCGCTACAACAGCGGTGAACCTGAGCTCCATTTCCTGCTCAACGCCCGTGGAATCGTCCTCGTCGATGACATCCGCATGGTCGAGAGGGTCATCACCTTTGTTCCGGAGGAGACCTTTCTCGAGCCTGGGGCCACCTGGAAAATCAGGCCCGGAACAGAAGAACCCCCGGCTGACTGGCACCAGGTTGATTTCGATGACTCGGCCTGGGCATCGGCCACCACCCCCGTGGGCTATGGTGAGGACCAGGAAGAGGTCGGCGGCACCACGATGGAAGATATGCGCGCAAACTATCTCGCGGTTTACATGCGCACCGAGTTCACGATTCCTGATCCCACGGCTGTCGGAACGCTGCGGCTCTACGCAGCCTACGACGATGGATTCATCGTCTACCTCAACGGGACCAGGATCCACGTCGAGAATATGCGAGCCGATGGAGACGGCTTCCAGGACACCTTCGAGTCCAGGGCCAGGAGCTCCCGCGAGCAAAGGAGCTCCGGCCGGGCCGACATCAACATGGCCGAACACATGGACCTGCTGGTTGCCGGGCGCAACATCATCGCCGTGCAGGCGCACAACTCCAGCATCAACTCTACTGACTTCTACATCTCCCCCGCCCTGCAATCAGGTGAGTACGTTCCTGCTGACAGTGAAAATTTTGTCGGCAATGGGGAAATCGAGACGAGCATCAGCACAGCCTCTTCGCGGCCCGGCGAATGGAAGATCCAGGGCACCCATATCAATTCCGGCCGAACCACCGACCCCTCGGAGGTCATCGAAGGAAGTGGCTCGCTGAAAATCGTCGCCCGGGGCAAGGGCGACAACAAGGCAAACCGTCTCGAGCATACGCTGCTTCGAAACCTGC
>JAYGDV010000539.1:0-2595 GCA_046582735.1 Planctomycetota bacterium | reverse complement strand
TGCCGCGGTCGCCTTCGCTCGCTCGGAGCGCGACGCGGCAGACCCCCTTGCCGATGACTGGCTGAACAACGGCCCCTCCCAGCTCAAGGACGTCTTGCCACCAGGCTGGGAGTCCAGGCTTCAGCCTGCATTCTCCGGGGGAGTTGCCTCGCTTTGACGCCTGCAACTGTAAACAACCCAGAGGCCGAAAAGGATCGTGGGAGGCCCCTCCAGCAGAACCCAGCTCAACGGCATCCCGGCCTTTGCGCCAATCCACCAGATCGCAGCTCCGAAAACGGTGAATACATATCCGAGAAGCCGGACCAGCTCCAGCTGTTCGGCAAACCGGAAAGAAACTTTCCAGAGAATAACCCCCACCACTGCGTAGATCGCAGAGAGCGACCTCGCCAGGTATTCAACGATGGCCCCTTCCGGCATTTTCCCGAGCCCCAGGTACTCGTGGGTCGCGGCCATCCATGAAAACGGCATCACCATTGCGACGATGGCCAGCATTCCGGACAAGCCAACGAGGCGAAAGATCCATGCGGTCACAGCCTGCTTCCGGTTCATGTTCACTGCATCTCAATCGACGGCAGAAGAATAAAGCAACCGACCTGCGCTCAGCGCAGGGCCGCCTCGCAATAGCTCTTACCCCGGGAAGAATCCTTGTACAGGGAGAGGACCTCGCCGGAGGTGAGTGGCCTGTCCCAGACCCCCAACTCATCGACAACCCCATTGAAAGGCCGCCGCCCCGAGGTGTCCATCGCGCCGACCGAGATATTGCTCTGCGTTCCCTCGGGATCAACCCCGAGCTCATCGGTATCAATCAGCTGGCCGTTGATATACAGCCTCGAGGTAAAGTCCCCATCCTTTTCACTCAAGGTAAGGGTGACATGGTTCCATTTATCGGCGGGCCAGTTGGACTGGCTTGTATTCACATATTGACGCTTGGTGAAGATGCCTGTCATGGTGCCGTCGCCCTCATCCGAAAACAGAAGAGCATAAGAAAGATCCCTTTCGACATACCCCTTGCTGAAGAGGACCTGGGTATCCTTCAGGCCTCGGCCGATCGACTTGCTGGGCTTGAACCACATCGAAACCGAGCTGCCGCGGGTGAGGTGGAGCTTGTCAGTATGGGCGATCACGACTCTCTCCCCGACGCCGTTAAGGCTCAGCGCTCCACCGACCTTACCCCTGACGATTTTCCCCCCGGAGAAGTCACCGTTGTGGCCATGCCCGCTGCGGTCCTTGCAGGTTTTCTGATCGCCTTCACCGCTGATTGAATCCTGGTCAAAATTCAGGGAAACGACCAGGCCCTTGAGATAGGACGCCTTGGCTGGAGCGGCACTCTTTGTCATCTTACGCAACTCTGTAAGCCGGCGGGTGATCGGATCTTTCTCGAGCGGAACAAGCTCATCAACGACCAGCTCATACCAGTCGCCGGCCCTGATCTTGAGATTCAACTCGACCAGGTCATCCTTCTCTTTCTCTGCGACCTCCCACCACCCATCACCAAGCTTCACCGCTGCGCCCTCCTCCACAGTTTCTCTTTCGGTCGCGGCATCAGCGGCGGCGAGTTTTCCGAGGGCACCGGGATCTCCTTTCTCAATCAGGGGAAGCCCGGTTTTCCAGTCGCCCTTGGAGAAAGCGTAAAACCTCCCCAATTCAAGGTCCCGCTCTGGCCCTTCGAGCTTCTTCAGGCGCTTCTCAACAGCGCTGTAAAGCTTCCCCAGGAGCTTGACCCTCTTGCCCTGGGCCACTACAGCCCCGGTCAGTGCTTTGTCAGCCGACCTTGGAGCTATCTTCACCCCGATCTTAACGAATTTCTGGGCATTGTCGTAATCGTCCCGCTCGATCGTTTCATCAATTACCTTGCTGACAGCCTGGGCAAGCACCCAGCTGTCATCGGCGGATTTGATCCGCGATGCCAGCCGCCCGAAGGTCTCCAGCTGCATCTCCTGCGGATTGAAATCAAAGCGTTGAACCAGAACCCTGAGCGCCTCGAGGGCCAGGCCGACATCGGCGCTCTCTGTGGCCAGGCGGCGCGATTCCTCAAGGAGCGTATAGGCAATAGCAGGGTCATCCTTCGTTTCGAATCCTGCATCGAACAATGCCCTGGAAAGTGACCGCTTCGCATCAATCGCAGCCTTGGATCGCCTGGACGCCTTGGCATACTCCACCTTGTAGAGGGATTTGATCTCCTTCAAAGAATCCTTCTGGCTGAGCGCAGAAGGTACAGCGGCTTTTGGCGCATCCTGCAGGGCGAAAGCCACAGCAGAACCCAGTATTAAAATCCCGGCCAACGAAAGGATTTTCATTTTCATAACAACAACCCCTGGTGTCTTCAGCGCAAATCAAGCCGATCGGAGGCATTTTAAGCCAATTAGCTGCCCCCGGTTGTAGGAACTTGTAGAAAGACCCCTCAGGGACACCCCGGGAAGGTTTCGCAACTCACCTGGTCCACGAAATCTTCCGGATCAACTCCGCACCTGGGGTAGGGATCCGGAGGAGGCCTTCCCCCTAAAAAGAGATAATTCAGCAGGAAAATCCCATCGGTCAGTTGGACGACACCATTGTCGTCAGCATCGCTTGCATCAAAACAAGTGGGCAACTCGC
>JAYGDV010000530.1:0-1802 GCA_046582735.1 Planctomycetota bacterium | reverse complement strand
GCGGCCTGCTTAACCAGCCTTGCGGCTCCGGATTCATTAAAGGCTCCGGGGTCTTTTACCAGGAAGATCGACCGGCATGCGGTCTCATCCAGCAGTTCGCCCAGCCGACTGAGGGCTCCTCGTCCCAGGTAGCTTTTCTGTGAGGGTTTTGCCAAGTTCTTATCTCGAATTTCTGAAGTTCACCGCCAGCTCCAATTAGCCGCAGGAGCAGGCTTCGTCAAGCAGGAAGCTAGAGCCTGCCGCTGATCACCATGTGCCGGTCGGTCGTTGCCCTGACCTTGAGGTCCAGCTCCGCAGCACAGAGCTGAGCTCTCACCTCCGCAGGGGTAAAGGCGGCCAACAGGGACTGGTAGAAGAGCTGTTTGAGAAGTGGAGGAGCGCCCGTGGTATGGAGCCGGGTGAGCTTCCTTGCTCTCGCCCTGTTCTCCGGTCTTCGAAGGTCCTGGACCATCACGCTTGCCCCGGAAAGGCTGAGTCGTTTGATTTCTTTCCAGAAAGGGGCAGGGTCGTGCAGATGATGGAGAAGGCTGTTTGAGAAAACGGCTGAAAAGCTCCGCCGCAGTTGCCGGAGGTTCTTTGCATCTGCTCGAAGCAGCCGGATCCGCTTCTCCAGTCCGGCCTCTTTTACCCGGCGGCGGGCGAGGCGCAGCATCGAAGGGCTGGCATCGACTGCGGTTATCTTCCAGCCCGGTTCCAGGGTGCAGATTCGGATCGGTATTTCAGCCGGTCCTGTTCCGAGGTCAAGGGCATGGCCGTGACCGGCGCCAAGCAGCTTGCAGATCCTCCGGGCACAGGAACGGTTGACCCGGCTGAAGTCAGCGGCATCGTATACCCCTGCCTCATCGCTGTCGTCCATGACCTCGGGCTCGGGGATCCTCTCAATGTGGGTTTTCTCCGCCATTTTAGCCATCCCCCTCAGCGGTTTCTCGCGGTTACCGCGAGAGGCTCACTTTGCAGCTGCCCGTTTGCGGTGACGAGGTGGAACTCTTCCCAGAGATTGACCGTTGAGCAGACGTGCCTCGGGGCGATGAGGACAGGATCTCCTATGCGCAGGGTGGAGTTGCCGTCATGCTCGAGTACGGTATGTTCTTCACTTACCTTGACGACTTCGAGGCCGGGACTGGAAAAGAGGTGTACAGGTCCCTGGTCGATTCCCCAGCGCTTGTGGCCGAGGTCGAGGGTAATTCTTCGTGGGGTGGGCCGGTCCATGACCCGCGCGAGTATGAGCGCAGCGAGCCGGAAGCGCCCGGGCATCAGCTCGTCGTAGCGGGTGTCCCAGTAGATATAGGTTCCCGGCGAGATCTCGACATCCGCTTCGATGTCATCCCTCGCAGCGAGCGCCTCGAGACAGGGCAGGGAGCCGGGAGTGCCTCCCACAACGAGGCGCCTCATCCGGTTTCCAGCGCCTTCTAATTCACCGAGAACTTTCACCAGGCTTTCCATCGACTCGTATCCGCATTCTTTGCGTTCCTGCGGGCTGGAGGAATGATTGTGGCCATCGTAGGCATGGAGTCCTTCACAGTGGAGCCTGGAGAACCGGCTGTCGCCCTGGATGGCTTTCAGCAGGGCACCGGCTTCCGGGGGAGGCAATCCCGTACGGTGGTCACCGACATCGATATCGATGAGGTAGTCAAGATCAACATCGTACCTGCCGGCTGCATCTGCGAGGAACCCGGCGTGTTCGATGCGGGAAACCTGGGCCAGGATTCGCAGCCCTGCATCCTGTGATACCGCCGCAGCGATCCTGTCAGCCAGCGGCCCCAGGGGTGGATAGGCGACGAAGATGTTCCGGGCCCCCTCCT
>JAYGDV010000522.1:0-14157 GCA_046582735.1 Planctomycetota bacterium | reverse complement strand
GTAGATGATGGGTTTGTTGCCTATGTTAATGGCACAGAAATCGGCCGTTTCAATGTTGCTAAGGGAGAAGTTCTAAACTCCACTCCCGCCATCGCCCCGAATCCTCTAGGGGAGCCGGTAATTGACCGTCCGATAGAGTTTCCCATCAGTCAAAACCTGTTGGTAGAAGGGGAAAACATTATCGCCGTCAGCGTTCACAACGCCGGCCTTGGCAGCAGTGACCTGACCTTTATCCCCACGCTCATAAAAATTCCCGGCGAAGGGGGCGGGCCGGGACCCCAGGAAGATCTCTTCCTGCGCGGGGATGTGGATGACAACGGGTTCGTCAACCTGACCGACGCCGTGTCCCTGCTGCTCTACCTCTTCCAGCAGGGCAACGAGCCCAGCTGCACGGACTCCACCGACATCGATGACAACGGGTTCGTCAACCTGACCGACGGGGTCAGCCTGCTGAACCACCTCTTCCGTGCAGGACCGGCGCCCCAGGCACCCGGATTCCTCGAATGCGGAGTCGATCCGACAGCGGAAGATGCGCTGGGTAACTGCTCCAGCAGTGCCTGTACCCCGGCAGAGTAAGACCAGGGAAAGGAATCCTCGTGCTCACCCACTGAAGGGGCGTCAGTTCGTGGCCCCTTTTGTCAGCGGCCAGAAAATCGGTATGAAATACGTGGCTGCGGCCCACATCAGGAGATTGAGGGGAAGGCCGATCTTGAGGTAGTCGCGGAAATTGTACCCTCCCGGTCCCATGACGATCAGGTTCGTCTGATAGCCCAGGGGAGAGGCGAAGCTCGCGCTGGCCCCGAAGCAGATCGCCACGAGGAAGGATTCATGGTTGAGGCCCGTCGCCGTAGCGAGGCTCATGGCAACCGGGAAAAGCAGAACCGCAACGGCGCTGTTTGACAGGAAAGTCGTCAGGACCGAGGTTAGCAGGTAGAAGCCAGACAGGAGGAGATACGCTTTCATATCACTTATGGGCGCGCCATCATCCAGTTTGGCAAAATCAAGAATCCCGTTCACCGCGAGTTGATCCAGGCCAGTCTCATGAATCGCGGCCGCCAGCGGGATGGCCGCAGCGAGCAGAAACAGTACCGTTGTATCGAGGGAACGAAGTGCCTCATCGACTCGAATACACCGGGTAACAAGCACCAGCGCTACACCCATGATGGCCAGGTGCGCAAGAGAAGGAGCTCCCTCAGCCCCAGAGGTCAACGCGGCCGCGGCAACGACTCCGAGAAGAGTCATCATAACCAGCGGGGCCTTGCGCTTGTTGACGCGGGTCTGGTCGACCTCCTCCACCACGAGCACAGCCTCGCTCTCGCGCAATTCATTGAGACCTGCATCGTCGGCCTGGATCAGCAGGACGTCCCCTGCGTGAACTCTCATACGGCGAATATGGTAGAGATGCTGGCGGCCATGACGCTGCACAGCCATTACCTTGACTCCATAATGGGCATTGAGCCTCAGCCCGCTGACTGTCCTGCCCTCAAAAGGAGAATCCGGCAGCACAACGGCCTCCGCGAGCTTCATCTCGATGGTCTTCATCGGCACCCGCGTGTCGTCCTCGACCACGGATGCGAGATCGGCCTGCGAGTTCGTCAGGAAGGAATCAATCTCCTGGGGACGACCCTCGATGATGAGGGCATCCTTTTCCTCCAGGCCAAGCTCGTTGGCAGGCCCGGGAAGGATGATCTCCTCGCCCCTGACCAGTTCGAGAAGTGTGAGGTCCGTCGCGCTGAACACCTCTCCGACCGTCTTCTCCAGTAACGGCGAGCCGGCTGGAACAATCACCTCGGTAACAAAGGCCGCCTTGCGTTCAGGGTGGGCCATTCCCGAAAGCGAAGAACGCTCGGGAAGGAGCTTCCTTGAAAAGAACAGGATGAAAACCACTCCAATCCCGAGATAGATCAGGCCCATCTGTGAAAAGGAAAAGAGGCTGAAACCGTTTCCGTACTCTTCCCTGAAGGCTTCATCTGCACTCGCTGCATAATCCCGGTAGAGGCTGTTCACCAGAATATTGGTACTCGTTCCCATCAAGGTGCAGGTACCCCCCAGGATCGAGAAGAAGCTCAGCGGAATGAGAACCTTCGAAGGCTTGATATCAAACTGCCTGCACAACGAGAGCAGGACCGGCACCATCATGATGACAATCGGGGTGTTGTTCAAAAAGGCGCTGCTGGGAACCACCACCAGGGCTGTGAGCAGCAGGAGCTTCGGAAGGCTTCCCCCGGCTGCATGTCCCATCCTGATCGCGACAAATTCAAGTGCCCCTGTCCTGATCAATGCCCGGGAGAGAACAAACATTGCCGCGATGGTCAGGGTCGCCTCATTGGCGAAACCGCTGAAAACATCTCCCGTTTCAAGCAGGCCCGGCACGAGTGCCAGGCAGGCTATGATCAGGATCGAGGTCGTCTCGATCGCCAGGGCCTGGCTCACATAGAAAAATCCGCCCAGGGCTATGATCAGCAATAGAGCGTATTGGGAGAAGTCTAGCATCGCGCTGTTTTACCTAAATCGACCCGTTGCCTGTTCAGAAAGAAGCGAGCGATCCAACCGATGAGAGGGAGCATACTCTTTTATCCGGAGTACCGGCAAGAAAGAGCTTAGCGGTTCAGGTTCTCTCCTTGAGAGGAAGCAGCCGTCGGGCAACCTGGTCGATCGCCTCAACACCCTCAAGGAGGAGGGTTGTAGAGTCCCAGAGGCCCTCGAGGAATGCACGCTGAACACCATCAGAAAGTCCTGCAGAATATTCTTTTTCACCCACCCGGACACTGCGCTCACTTACAGCCAGCTCCAGCAGGCACCCCGGGTCGTTCTCAACAATCCCCTGGATCTCCTCGACCTCAGCCGCCCCCAGGGTGAGGCAGGGAACGCCGTTGGCTACGCAATTCCCAAAGAAGATCTCGGCAAAAGAGACCCCGACGATTCCCTTGATCCCCCACCTCATGAGGCTCTGTGGAGCATGCTCCCGGGAAGATCCGCAGCCAAAGTTGTCATTGACCACCAGGATCGATGCTCCCTGGAACTCCTCCCTGTCAAATGGGTGGGTTCCACCGGAAAAGTTTTTTCGATCATCCTCAAAGGCGTGCTCACCCAACCCCTCGAAAGAAATACAGCGCAGAAAACGGGCTGGGATGATGCGGTCGGTATCGATGTCATCGCCCCTGACGGGAATCGCCCTGCCCGAAGCGCCGGTAATTATTGTTTCACTCACTTTTCTCAGTCTCCCAGCATCTCACGCACATCAACGACCTCACCCGCGATCGCAGCGGCGGCAACCATTGCGGGGCTCATCAGGAGGGTCCGGCCGATCGGGCTGCCCTGGCGGCCCTTGAAATTCCTGTTGCTCGATGAGGCAGAGATCTCGCGTCCCTGGAGCTTGTCCGGATTCATCGCCAGGCACATCGAACAGCCTGCCTTGCGCCATTCAAAGCCCGCCTCCTGGAAAACCTCGTGCAGCCCCTCACTCTCTGCCTGCTCACTGACCAGCCTGGAGCCTGGAACCACGAGAGCCTTGACTCCCCCGGAAACCTTCCGTCCCCGGGCTATCCTGGCAGCCTCGCGCAGGTCGCTGATCCTGCCATTGGTACAGGAGCCGATGAAGGCGACGTCAATCCCGGTGCCTGCAATGGAAGCTCCCTGCTCAAAGTCCATGAACTCGAGTGCCTCCCTGACGGATTCCCGCTCCTCGCGGGGAAGATCATCGATCCAGGGCAGCTGCCCATCGACCTGGACACTCTGCCCTGGATTGATGCCCCAGGTAACATTGGGACCGAGCGAGGACCCATCGATGGTAATCTCATCATCGAATTGAGCATCCTCATCGGAAGCGAAGGACCCCCAGTATTTCACCGCCTCATCCCACTCGCCCTCCGGGGGAGCAAAAGGCCGCCCCCTGATATATTCAAAGGTCGTCTCATCCGGGTTCACGTATCCCACCCGGGCCCCGCCTTCGATGGACATATTGCAGACAGACATCCGCTCTTCCATGCCCATCGCTGAAATTGCCTCACCTGCATATTCGTAGGCGAACCCGGTTCCACCCTTCACGCCGAGCCGGCGAATAATCGCCAGGATCACATCCTTGGCGTAGACACCCGGGGCGAGTGACCCCACCACCTCGATGCGGCGGACCTTCAACGGGTCGATGGCGAGGCACTGGCTGGCCAGCACGTCACGCACCTGGCTCGTACCGATACCGAAAGCGATCGCTCCGAAGGCTCCATGGGTCGATGTGTGGCTGTCACCGCAGGCTATGGTCATGCCGGGCTGGGTCAGGCCCTGCTCCGGCCCGACCACGTGAACAATTCCCTGGCGGTCATCATCAAGGCCGAAAAGCTCAACCCCGAACTCCCTGCAATTGGTTTCAATCGCGACCATCATCTCTTCAGCCAGGGTATCCACGAAGGGACGCTCCTGGGAGTGTGTAGGAACAATATGATCTACAGTGGCGAAGGTCCGCTCGGGAACGCGTACGTCAAGCTGGCGAACGCGGAGCTCCTCGAAGGCCTGGGGGCTTGTAACCTCGTGGATGAGATGCAGACCTATAAAGAGCTGCGTCTGGCTGGTAGGCAGCTCACGAACCGTGTGCTGAGCCCACACCTTCTGTAACAGATTTTTTCCCATATCCTATCGACTCCGTCCTCCGCGGCAGGCTCCAGCAGCCGGCCGAGGGTCGGGATTTTATCACAAAGCCCGGCCAGTCTCAGCAGAACTATCTCCACCCGGAGAACGGCGCTGGAACCGCCCGGCGAAGCCCCTCTCTTGTTTCTTCACCCTGTGGGTGAAGAAAAAAAAAGAGAGGAGGGAAGCGCTGAAACACGGCAGGTAAAAGCACTTTCACTGTTGAATCACTGATCCGAAAGGAAGAAATATGGCCTCTTAACCTGCATTTGCAAAAGAACTTATAGGTTTATTTTCTGACAAGGTACTTGCAGACAGTACCTCTCCTCGTATATTTTCCCGCCCATCGGAGCCCCGTTAAGCCAACAGGGAGTCGATGGCTTTTTACCAGGCCCGCCCGAAAACCGGCGAGCTGTCAAGGAGTACCAAGTGGCTAAAGCACTCGTCATTGTCGAATCGCCTGCCAAGGCCAAGACCCTGTCAAAATTCCTGGGCGACGATTACCTCGTCGAATCCAGCGTCGGTCACATCCGGGACCTTCCGGGAACAGCCAAGGACGTTCCCGCAAAATTCAAGGACGACTACGCCGGTGAGATTCCCGGCATCAACATAGAGGATGAATTCACCCCCCTCTGGATCCCCAACCAGAAAAGTAAAAAGCAAATCGCCAAGCTGAAGAAGATGCTCAAGGAGGTGGATGAGCTCTACCTGGCCACTGATGAAGACCGCGAGGGAGAGGCCATCAGCTGGCACCTCGTCGAGGTTCTCGAACCCAAGATCCCCAAGCGCAGAATCGTCTTCCACGAGATCACACGAGAGGCCATCCAGAACGCCATCGAAAATCCACGTGAGATCGATGACCGGCTGGTGCAGTCCGCGAATACCCGGCGCCTGCTCGACCGTCTCTACGGCTACGGAATCTCTCCTGTTTTCTGGCATAAGATCGGCTCGGCGAAATCCGCTGGCCGGGTCCAGAGCGTAACGGTGCATATCATCGTAGCCCGGGAGAAGGCCCGGCTCGCCTTCGTGATCTCAGGCTACTGGGACCTGGTCGGGACCTTCGGCAACGGTGCCGACCAGCCCTTCGAGGCCACGCTTACCGAGCTCGGCGGCAAGCGGATCGCCAGCGGAAAATCTTTCGACAGCGTCACCGGCAAGCTCAAGGAATCCGCCGAGGGCAAGGTGGCGCTGCTGAATGAGCAGGAAGCGCAGGATCTTCGCGCCAGGCTCGAGAGCTCCGACTGGAAGGTCAGCAAGGTCGAGAGCAAGCCCTATACGAAACGCCCTGCACCGCCCTTCACCACCAGCACCCTGCAGCAGGATGCCAATCGCAAGCTCGGCATGTCGGCCAAGAGGACCATGAGCGCTGCCCAGCGTCTCTACCAGAATGGGCACATTACCTATATGCGAACCGACTCGGTGAGCCTTGCCCAGGAGGCGATCACCAGTGTTCGCGGGCTGGTAACGGAACTCTACGGAGCGGAAAACCTTCCCCCTGAACCCCGCTTCTATAAGAACAAGGTCAAGAACGCCCAGGAGGCCCACGAAGCGATCCGGCCCTCAACCGAGTTCAGAAGGCCTGAACAGCTCAAGACCCAACTCGAGGGCGATGACCTCAGGCTCTACGACCTGATCTGGAAACGTACCGTCGCCTGCCAGATGGAGAATGAGCGCGGCTTTAACACCATCCTCCAGATCAGCGATGGCGACGCCGTTTTCCAGGCCAGCGGCAAGACCATTGAATTCCCGGGATTCAGAAGAGCCTATGTAGAAGGTTCCGATGACCCGGAAGCTCAGATCGCCGACAAGGAAGCGGTCCTGCCCAGGGTCGAGGAAGGCAATGCCATGACCTGCTCCGGCCTCGAGTGCAAGGAACACAAGACCAGGCCGCCGGCACGTTTTACAGAGGCAAGCCTGGTGAAAGAGCTCGAGGAAAACGGGATCGGGCGTCCCAGCACCTACGCCAGCATCATCGACAAGATCATCCACCGCGGCTACGTCTTCCAGAAAGGCAACGCCCTGGTCCCCAGCTTCACGGCATTCGCCGTCGATGCCCTGATGGAAAAAAAATTCAACCAGCTCATCAACATCCAGTTCACTGCCCAGATGGAAGAGGATCTTGACCAGATCTCCCGCGGCGACAAGGAAGCCGTGCCCTATCTCAAGGATTTCTACTTCGGCAATGAAAATTCCCAGGGCCTCGCCAGGCTGGTCAAGGACGCACTGGAGGCAACCGACACCCGCACCGTGCGTACCCTGAAGTGGGGAAAAGATTCAAGCGGCCGGGACATCGAGGTACATGTCGGCCGGTTCGGCCCCTTCCTGGTCAGGGGCGAAGAGGGTGACCCTGAACGCGCCACGGCCAACATCCCCGAAGGCACAGCCCCGGATGAGCTCACCATCGAGAAAGCGCAGGAGCTGCTCGAGATGAGCTCCAACGAGGAGCCGATGGGATATGATCCCGACTCAGGCCTCCCCGTCTACCTCAAGGCGGGACGCTTCGGGCCCTACGTACAGCTTGGCGAGAGACCGCCGAGAAAGAAAAAAGACAAGAAGCCGCGTGAGATCATCTCGCTGAAGACCGCCGCGCAGCTGCGCACCGCAGCCAGGAAGCTTGGCAAGCGGGCGGCTGTCCAGGGGCGCATCCTCAGGACAATGTCTGAATGCGGCGAAGACGAAGACGAACTGGTCATGGAACGCAGCCAGTTGCTGAAAGATTCCGGGGGGAACGCGCAGAGCCTCAAGGCTCTGATGGCCAAAGACCTGCTGCAGGAAAAAACCGAGCCCGGGCAAGAGCCGGCCGGGGAAGCCCCTGAAAAACCCAAACCGGTTTACAAGACGTCGAGCCTGCTCACCGGGATGAAGCCGGAAGAGATCACGCTCGAGGAGGCCCTGAAGCTCCTGTCCCTGCCACGCCTGCTCGGGACAGATCCCGGCAATGAAGACAACGAGGTCCTTGTCCATCACGGACGCTTCGGCCCCTACATCAAGTGCGGCAAGGAGACCCGGAGCCTCAAGTCCGAGGATGACCTCTTCTCCGTCACCATCGAGAGAGCCAGGGAGCTCTTGCGCGAGGAAAAGAGTGGCGGCGGCTGGGGTAAGAAGCCCAAGGTCCTCAAGGAGCTCGGCGCCAATAAGGAAGCGGGCACGAAGATCAGCCTGCGAGCCGGCCGCTACGGCGCCTACGTAACCGATGGAGAGACCAACGCTTCGGTCCCCAAGGGAGTCGATGCGGAGAAGCTGACCCTCGAGGAAGCCCTCGAGCTGATCCGCAAGCGGGAGGAAAAAGGGCCCGCAGGAAAAAAGAAGGCGAAGAAAAAAAAGGCAAAGAAGAAGACGAAGAAAAAGGCCGGGAAAAAAACGAAGCCGGCTGACAAACCCGGAATCGAGACCTCAGCAGATGAAACGCCCGAAGAGACTCTCTCCACCGGAACACCGGGAGAGCCTCCTCGATCGGAAGACCCACCTCCCCTTCCTTTCTGAACCCACTGGCACGCCCCGGGCAGACTAGCCGCCTTCGCCCCCGCCTGTATCCGGCAGCAGCCGTTCAATGACCTTCCCTTCCAGCTTGCTGTAATATCTTTCAAGGAATGAATTGAAAAAGCACATGTCGCCGCTCCTCCACATGGTCCAGTAGACCTCGCGCCGCCGGATGCGGGTCACAGGGCCGCCGGCACAGGGATTTTCCATGCCGGCCAGCAAGGCCAGTGTCTTCAGACCGATCAGGAGCGGCCAGGCACAGGCCAGCCGCAGTCTCCCCTGGCGCCTGGGAATAGCGAGCGTGTACTTCCAGCCGGCCCTGTAGTGCGACAGGGTCTTCCTGATGAGCCCGTGCACCACCGGGCGCAAGGCCACCCGGTCTCCACCCGGAGCCAGGTTGGCGAGGCTGCAGCCGGCAACCTCCAGCCTCTTAAGCGGCAGGTAGCAGCGTCCCCGGCCGATGTCGCCATCGATATCACGCAGGATATTGGTCAGCTGGAGCCCCTTGCCGAAGCGTACCCCCAGCTCTCGCATTTCAGCTGCCGGCCAGTGTGCGAGCGCGGGGATTCGTGACAGGACCAGGTCGGTCCAGAACTCACCCACACAGCCGGCCACGTGGTAGCAGTAGCGATCGAGCTCGCCATCGTCTCTCAGCGCTTCAATCTCACCGCTCTCTGCGGCAGGGAAACGTGAAAGATCGGTCTCCATCCCCTGGGTGAGAGTGGTAACGAGGGTACGGATGAGCACGCGGTCAGGATCGCTGAACTGGCTATAGAGCGCGAAGCACTCGCCGATCCGGCAGAGAAGCTGCTGCTCGGCAGGAATCTCCTGGGGCCCCCCCACCCGGGAAACCATCTCATCCAGCACATCCGCCCTCGGCTCATCGACTTCGAACTGGCGGCGAAAATTCACCAGGTGCCCCAGTCTCTCCTCAACCGGCAGCAACCGGGTATCGGCAATCGTATCGGCACAGCGGCAGAACAGGTAGGCGATGCCAAGCTGTGTGCGAACAGGCGCAGGAAGGATCCTCAGGGTCAGGTAAAAGCTGCGGCTGACCCCCTTCAGAATGGAATTCAACTCGCGCTGGATGGGAATACGGGCCATAAGGCCACAATAACATGCAGCCGCCGGCCTGCGCAGTACCCTTCGAGCCGGATCACTCCCGGAGGTTTTTTTTTTCTCCGGCTCGCATAGATACTTGTTGCGACACCCTGCCACGATCTATGATGCGGCCAATCAAAGAAACCCCTGTGCTGCCCTTCATGAATCCGAATTCCTTCACCAACCGCTTCCCGATCACCTCCTTCCTGCTCCTTCTCAATGTGGGGTTCTTCGTGCTGCAGTGGATCTCTGCACAAAAACTCGGCAACACCATAGAGCTGAATGAGCTAGGCCAGGGGATGAACGCAGATAGCCTCATCGCAAGGGACCTTGGAGCCATTCATAGCGGCAGCATCTTCAAGGACGGACAATACTGGCGCTTCATCTCCGGCACCTTCCTGCATGGAGGAATTGCCCATGTCCTGATGAACTCCTGGGTTTTGTCCGACCTCGGCCAGTTCTGTGAACCACGCCTGTCGAGGTCCAAGTTCTTTTCGGTCTATATGCTGAGCGCGCTGGCGGGCGCTATAGCTACCTACTCCTGGGCGGCTGTGTCGCTGACCTTTAACAGCGACCTGGGCGTATCCCTCGACGATGCAATTTCTATCCTCCTGGGGCAGGCACCGGCCACGGTGCCAGGAGATGTGCTTAACTATTGCTCTGCCCACACCTCCGTTGGTTGCTCCGGAGCCCTCGCCGGCCTGATCGGCATGCTGCTGGTCTACTCGATCAAGGAACGACACGCGGCCCTGCGAGCCATGCTGGTGCGCTGGATTCTTCTGATCGCGGTTATCACTTTTATCCTCCCCAACATCGACCACGCCGGGCACCTTGGCGGCCTCGTGGTGGGTGGAATCTGCGGTCTCACCATGGACGACTACGCTACCAGTAAGACCTCACTGCGCTGGAGGATTCCGGCGGGCCTGGCAGGGATCGCCATGGTATGGGCGCTCGCCGAGGCCGTCCACAATTTAGCCCAGGCAAGATGGTCCTTGGACTGATAGAACCATCTTGCCGGGATGCCGGGGCGGAAACCGCCTGATTCATGGCTTTTCAAGGTCATTGACCCTCGCTCTCTCCGCCCTGCAAAGCCCCCCTGCGGGGAACTCAGATGCCCCTGCCTGCGCTTACCCTAAATTTTTCTTTTTCAGGACAGGCATTATACTTACGATCATCAATGTAGTCGGAAACCCGCTGCGCGGGTTTTCCCGTAAAGCCCATGCTTTCCACCAGCAAGGAGCCTGCTCAAGAGGCCCGATCATTGTTCAGACCAAGGGATAAAGACCTGACAAAGAACAAGCTCACCAGATCCTGGACCAGCCTCTTATCCCTGCTGATCGCCCTGGCGGGTTTACCCTGTGGCGCCCAGGAGATTGTGCTGATCGAAGAGGCAGCGGATGTGGAAATCCCCGCCGGCGAGGCCGCGGTTGAAAACTCCCCGGCGGACTGGTTCAGCCTGGACAAAGAATATCGAAGCGGCGCGGTGGCCGGTGAAGAGGCCGAGATCCGCAAGGAAGTCGAGCTGGCCAGGAATCAATTCAAGGCACGCGAATGGGTTGCCGGACAGGCCCTCATCGATGGGGTGCTCGCCAGGATTACATCAGCAGACTACCGCAAACAGAGGCTGCTCAAAGCCGCCCGAAAGCTGCGGGAACTCGAGAAACTACCGGCGAAGAAAGAACCACCGAATCCGGCTGGAAAACGCCCTGCAAACCAGCAGCAGGCAACCGATGATCTTCGCATACCCACCGCCGAGGTCTATTCAATCGCCCAGGTAAGGTACCTGCCACTGCCCGATGCCATGAGGGAGCTTCTCCTGGCGCTGCCGGAAGAAGCCCGGACAGCCTACCGGGCGACCTATAATGCCCCGGCTCGCCAGGCTCTCGAGGCAGCCCGCAAGCTTCCCTTCAATGAATCCCACGAGGCGCTGCGCGCGGTGGCTGAACGCTACCCCCTGACCCGGGCAGGACGCGAAGCCTGGGAACGGCTGGCCGGGCGACTTGCCGACAGCGGCCGGCTGGCGGAGGCCGCGGCTGCCCTGGCCACCCGCCTGGAACTCCCCTTTGATACCACCAGCTCGTCTTCGCGCCAGGAGACACTGGCACAGGCAGCCGTACTGAACCTGATGGCCGGCAACATGAAGTCAGGCCAGCGCTACCTTGACGAGATCGTCTCCGCCCACCCGGACAAGCTTGTGCAACTGCGTGGCGAGGCCCTGCTGGGCGCCTCCCTGGCAGATTCGCCGCTCCTGAAGAGCCTGGCTGAGTATGCCAGGACCTCCGCGGCTGCTCCCTCCCAATGGCCAGCTCCCCTTGGCGGCTATGATCATGCAGGCGCACCCGGGAACCCGGACAAGCTCCCGCTGCTGGGCACCGAGGCCCGCTGGATCCACCATTTCCGCAACCCTTCAACTCCAACGAGTTCTTCCACAGGCATCCGAGCCATCGTGGGAAGAGGACCGATCGCGATCAAAGCAGGCCGCACCAGCAGCTCCCTTTACCGCGGATCCCACCCGGCCCTGCAGCTTGTCTCCAATGGAGGTAATATTTTCTTTCGGGAGGGAACCAGCCTCGTCTCCCTCGACGCCAGGACCGGCAAAAGAAAATGGACCCACCTGCTCGAACAAGCTGACAACAAGTCCCTTCCCCAGGGGCGCTTCACCACCCAGCGGATCTCTCCCGGGCAGGAAGACTACAGCGACCTCGGCACCAGGAGCCTCTGCATCTACAAGGATTCCGAAGGGCATCGCCGAATCGTCATGCTTGACCACAGCACCCGGATCGGCTTCCTGCGCTCGGGGCAGGCCATCTACCGGCAGAACCGTCTCCTGTGCTTCGATGCTGAAAACGGTAAGCTCGTCTGGCGGGCAGGAAAAACTGAAGACAAACGGGACCCCATTTACGGACTGGCCTTCACCGCCCCGCCTACCCCGGCGGGTGGCTTGCTGGTGGCGCCAGCTGTACGCGAAAGCGGGTTTTACATAGCCGGAATCACCTACGAGGGAACCATCAAGTGGCTGACCCGCCTTTATTCCTTCAACTCGAGCTATTACCAGGGCTACGGCAAGCAGTTCCTCATGGGATCGAGCCTCGCCGCCAGCGATGGAATCGCCTACAGCGCCCCCGGCACCGGGATGATCTGTGCGGTTGAGGCCAGCGAGGGACGCCTGCTGTGGATGACCCGGTACCGCTCCGCTAACCGGGAGCGCCCCGGCAATACATGGGTTCATTCCCAACCAGTCGTCGTCTCGGGGGCAAAGCAAAAAGTCCTGCTGGCGGCCCCGGCCGACAGCAATTACCTGACCTCCTTCGATGCAGGCAACGGGCGCCTGCTGTGGGAAAGGAGCTTCACCACCACCAGCAACCAGCTCCTTGGAGCGGACGAAGAAAAAATTTACATCAGCGGATCCTCCGCCATGGCACTGTCACTGGCGAATGGTGAAGAGGTCTGGAAGACAAAACCCACCGGGTCCGCGGCGGGAATGGGTTGCCTCGTTGGTGGTCACATTTACCTGCCGAGGTCCTATCAGACCATCGTCAAGCTCGAGCGTGAAAAGGGCACCATCCTGGAGAAGCTGCGTTTCCGGGATGAACGTGTTCCTGGAAAATTCAACAACAGCCTCTTCGCCATCGATGACCAGCTGCTGAGCCTCGGGGGCTGGGGGATAGCTTCCATCCTGCCCCAGCAGGAATCCTGGACACGCTTCGCCGGGAAACCGGGCGCCAGGCGATTTGAGCAGGCCCGGCTGCTCGAATCGGAGGGCAAGTACACCGAGAGCCTGGAAATTTACTACGAGCTGCTCGGGAAGGTGAAGAGCAGTTCGTTCCGAAAGCGCCTGCGGGATGAAATCATCTCAGCTGTTACCCGGATCACCGCCGAAAACGGAGATCCGGCCCCCATCGACCGAATGCTCAGCTACGGCCGAACCGGCCGGAAAACCCCGTTGATCAGTAAACGCACGGATTACCTGCGCTGGCGCCTTAAAGAAGCGTCTCTTCTGCTGAAAAAATCTCCCGCTCGCGCTGCGGTCGCCTATACAGCGCTGCTCTCCGAAGATGGAAAATTCGCCCTCTCAGGCGATGGCAACCTGGTGGACACACGACTTTACTCCATCGATGTCCTGCGCAGGCTGCGCTACGACGCGCAGGTCGCAGCTGAAGACGAGGAGCCGGCCGCAGCCGACGAATTGAAGCAGGCCCTCGGCCGGTTGCTTTCTTCAGAGGACAAGCGCTTTGAAGAGATGCTCTCCGGCGAGCCTGGAGAGGAAGCCCTTCGCAAGATAGCCCTCTTTGGCGCCCACACTCCCAGTGCAGCGGAGGCACAAGCGAGGCTTGCCGTCATCGAGCTGGCTGCCGGGCACCCGCAGAACGCCCGCAGCCACCTGCGTATGCTCTGCAGGGACTACCCCGTCCTGGCCGGGTTGCCGGAAATCTCCCGACTGCTCAAACAGACTGTGACCGGTGACCCGGAGGCAAGACCGCTGAAAGGGATTCGCCAGCCTGAGAAAGAAACCCCCCTGAAGCAGGCCTACTGGCTCAGCGAAGATGAGGGAACCCTTATCGGCGCTGCAGCAGGCACCGAACCTTTCCCGGTTACCTTTTCACTCAAGGCAAACAAGCTCGTCGCTACAGACCAGGCCGGGAACACAGTAATGGAAAGAACCCTTACCGGTTTCCCGAAGATTGACAACATCAAGACACGCCTCAAGAGCAATATCGAGGAGCCTGCCGTCGCACACATTGCCGGAGACCGGATGGTCCTCTTCACCGCCGCGGGTTGCTATGCTTTTGAGCTGCCCCTGAAGAGCAAACCCGCAGATGGAGACGAAGAAGATACCGGGGGCCACGAGGCCCCGTTCAATGCAACCGGATTCAAGCTCGCCTGGGTGCAGAATTACCCCCATGCTCTTGAAAAATACAGGCAACGGCGTGCCGTCTTCGGATCGATCCGGACCTC
>JAYGDV010000461.1:0-4044 GCA_046582735.1 Planctomycetota bacterium | reverse complement strand
GTTAGGATCACGCCATGAACCAGGATTTATTGCCTACAGAAGTTCTCCATGTAGCAGGGGCGATTGCAGCTGCCGGTGGCAGGGCCATCCTGGTGGGGGGCTTTGTTCGCGACCAGGCCCTCTATGAGCTGGGGCGTGCGGTTCCCGACCCATACGGTGAACCGGATGATATCGACATCGAGGTTTACGGCCTGTCGCTGGCAAAGCTGGAAGGGGTCCTCGAGGCCTTCGGGGAGGTGATCAGCGTCGGCCGTTCCTTTGGAGTTTTCAAGGTCAAGCGGCTGTTTCCCGACAAACGCCAGGACTGCTCCTTTTCCCTGCCCCGGCGTGACAATAAGGTGGGCCGTGGGCACAGGGGCTTCCAGGTCGAGCTGGACCCCGAGCTCGGTTTTGAGGAGGCTGCCCGCCGCCGCGACCTGACGATGAACAGTATCGGCTGGGAGATCCCCGGGGGGCAGGTGGAGGACCCCCACGGGGGGCGGGCTGATATCGAATCGGGAATCATGCGAGCCACCGATCCCGTTCATTTTCCGGAGGATCCCCTGCGCGGTCTCCGGGTTGCCCAGTTTGCCGCGCGTTTTTCCAGGATGCAGCCCGATGATGAACTTCTTGAGCTTTGCCGCGCCCTGGATTTTTCAGAACTTCCGGGCGAGCGCCTCTTTGAAGAGTTCAGAAAGCTGCTGTTGAAGGGGCAGAAGCCTTCGGTGGGCCTGGAATTTCTCCGGCGTACCGGGTTGCTGTGTTTCTTCCCGGAGCTGGAGGCGATGGTGGGGGTTCCTCAGGATCCCCAATGGCATCCCGAGGGCACGGTATGGGAACACACGCTGATGGTTGTTGACGAGGCAGCCCTGGCGAGGAGAGGCGGGGAATTCGCCGGGGAGGATCTCATTGTCATGTTCTCGGCGCTCTGCCATGACCTGGGCAAGCCGGCAACGACGTTAGAAGTCGATGGCCGGATTCGTTCTCCCAATCACGAAAGTGAAGGAGTCGAGCCGACGAGGCGGTTCCTCGACCAGCTCCGGGCGCCCGGTGACCTGGCTGCGGCTGTTGAGGTCCTTGTTCATCATCACCTTGCACCCGCGAATTTCACCAGCCAGGAGGCCTCGCCGCGAGCTTACCGCCGCCTGGCTCGAAAACTGGATGCTGGAGGGATGAAGGCAGGAATTCTTCACCGCCTGGCGCAGGCGGATCATTTCGGGCGTACCACGCCTGATGCCCTGGCACGTGAGTTTCCTGCCGGGGAGGAGTTCCTCCGCCAGGTGGAGCTCCTCGAGCTCGAGGAGGCCGGGGAGCCTGATGTGGTTCTCGGCCGCCACCTCATTGCCCGTGGTCACGAGCCGGGTCCGGGATTCTCCGGGATCCTGGAGCGATGCCGGGAGATCCAGGATGAGACGGGCTGGAAGAACTCTGAGCAGATTCTTGAACGCTATTTTTCCGAGGACGAGGGGTAGCCTGGCCTGGTTCGAGGACAATGGAATCTCTTCTTTTATGGCAACAAAGCCGGTGTTCTGGTAGAGAATCGATGAAATGAACTGCAAGCACAGGCATCGATGTCGTTGGCGGAAAAAGATCCGGGAGGGTGCCTGATGGGGATTTCCCGCGCGATCTTTCGTCTCCTGCTCGGCAAGAGACTGGCGGTTACCGAGGGGCGCCTTCGCATCGAAGGTATCCGGGAAGAAGTCGAAATTCTGCGCGACCGCTGGGGGATACCCCATATCCGGGCGGCAAATGATATCGATGCCTGGTTCGCCGCGGGTTTCTGCCAGGGGCAGGACAGGTCCTTCCAGCTCGAGACACTGCAGCGCCTCGGGCGCGGTACGCTTTCCGCCCTGGTCGGGCCTGATGCTCTCCCGGTGGACCGCCTCTGCCGGCGGATCGGTTTCTACGAGGCGGCCCATCGCCGCCTGGAGGTTCAGGATGCGTCCTTCCTGGAGCCCGTAGAGGCCTTCGCCCGTGGAGTCAACAGCGGGCGGCAATCAGGACATACGAAAATCGCCCATGAATTCAGCCTGACGCGTACGAAGCCGACGGAATTTACCGTGCAGGACACCAGCGCCATTCTCTCTCTGCTTTCCTTCCTTCTTGCAGCGAATTGGGACCAGGAGCTTGCCCGGCTTCGGATCGCCACTCTTGATGGCTTCGAGGCGCTGAAGGCTCTCGATCCGCTGGTGGCTTCAGCCGAGCAGGTATCGATAACTCCTCCCGGGGCCTCTGCCGGTGGTGCGCTCGACCGGCTTGAGGAGGACTTTGATATTTTCTCCACCTACGTTACTCCCGGTGGAGCCTCCAATAACTGGACCATTTCAGGAAGCAGGACCGCCAGCGGCCGGCCGATCGTTGCTAACGACCCTCACCTGCCGCCTTCGCTTCCCTCGCCCTGGTACCTCGGGCATATCAGGACACCCGAATGGTCGGTGGCAGGCGCATCCCTGGTCGGCACACCTGGGGTCTGCATCGGACACAATGACCATGGGGCATGGGGAGTGACCGCAGGCCTGCTTGACAATACCGACCTGTTTATCGAGGAAGTTGGCCCGGACGGCTGTAGTGTTCGTTCCCGGGAAGGGTTTGAGGCCTGTGAGATTCGCGAAGAGGTGATCGAGGTCAAGGGTGGAGAGTCCGTTCTGGAGAAGGTTCTTGTCACGCCGCGGGGGCCTGTCATTTCTCCGGCAATCGAAGATGAGGAGCGGGCGATTTCGTTGCGAGCTGTCTGGCTGGATCCCGATCTGATCGGGGGAACCCTTCTTTTACACAAGGCGACCAACTTCACCGAATTTCGCGAGTGTTTTCGCCACTGGCCGGCCCTCTCCCTCAACGTGGTCTGGGGGGATTCAACCGGAAAAATCGGCTGGCAGCTTGCCGGTGACATACCCATTCGAGGTGCAGGCAATGGTTCCTTTCCCCTGCCGGCCTGGGGGGAAGGTGTCGGCTGGAAAGAAGACAGGGTTCCATTCGAAGAAAGCCCCAGCCTCGATGACTGCAGTGATGGTTTTATTGCCACCGCCAACAATCCACCCACCCCTGTTTCTGATGGAGCATTCCTCGGAGTCGACTTCATCGATTCCTACCGTGTCCGCCGGATCCGGGAGGTGCTGGCAACCCGCAGAGACTGGGACCTGCCCTCGACCGCGGCGCTCCAGGTTGACGTCGACTCGATTCCCTGGCGTGAGATGAAGGAGCAGGTGCTCAAGGTCTGTGAGGGCGATGCCCGTCTTCGCGAGGCCGGAGAGTTGCTCAGCAGCTGGGATGGGGCAATGAAGTGCGATTCGGCAGCCGCCGCGGTTTTCGAGGTCATGCTGTCGGCTCTTTGCCGGCGGGTGGCGATAGCGAAGGCGCCTCGCTCGGCCGATTACGCCCTCGGAAGAGGTTTTATCGGAGTTGTTCCCAACGGGGTGATGGTGGTTCGCAGGGTCTCCCATCTTATCAAGCTTCTGCGCGAGCGCCCGGAGGGCTGGTTCGCAGGGTCCTGGGACGAGGAGATTGGAGCCTCGGTACTGGAGGCTCTCGATGAGCTCGGCAGCCGGTTTGGCACGAGCCAGGCAGACTGGTCCTGGGGGCGCCTGCATTCCCTGGTCCTGGAGCACCCTGTAGGCGAGAACAAATACCTCGCGCCGATTTTCAATCGCGGGCCCTATCCACTCAGTGGAGACACCAACACGATTCTGCAGTCGGCGGTCGACCCTCTCAAGATCGATGCCCCGGCGCGTTTTATTCCTTCACTTCGTATGGTGGTCGATGTCGGTGAGTGGGACGAGGCGCGCTTTGTTCTGCCGGGCGGCCAGTCCGGCAATCCCCTCTCGCCGCATTACGACGACCAGCTTCGCTACTGGCTGCGGGGTGAAAGCCTGAAGATGCCCTTCTCCGACGAAGCGGTCGACAGCGCGACGCTCAGCACCCTGCGGCTCGCCCCGGAAAAAGACGAAGCCTGAGAATATCCGGCAGTTCAATAGCGGATCCCGAGCTTGCGGTAGATTGCCGCCAGCAGCCAGGCGGGGCCGATGAGGAGAAATTGCAGGTCTTCGAAGAAAGAGGGCTTCTTGCCCT
>JAYGDV010000350.1:0-11000 GCA_046582735.1 Planctomycetota bacterium | reverse complement strand
ACCGTCAACCAGCCGATCCATATCGGCAAGTTTCGTTCCTACCTGCTGGCCGACGTTCTTCGCCGTCATCTCGAGCGTTCCGGTTACGAGGTCCTGCAGGTGATGAATATCACGGATGTCGGGCACCTCAACGAGTTCGAGGAAGACGTTGTTGAAATTGCTGCCGGCCGGGCTGGAGGCTATGCCTGGGAACTGGCAGAGAACGAGATGCGTCTTTTTCATGCCGATCGCCGTGCTCTCGGTATCCGGGGCGCGCACGAGTATCCCAAGGCGCGTGAGCATGTCGAGGAAATGATCGAAACGATTCGTCTGCTCGAAGAGGCCGGGGCTACCTATACCGAGGGAGGCAATCTCTACCTCGACATCACCCGCTACGAGAAGATCGGTTGTCTTTGCGGCCGGAGCCTCCAGGAGCTTGAGGCGGCCCAGGGCGACTCCATGACGACAGAGGGGGGGCAGAAGCGGAATCCACTCGATATCGATCTCTGGAGAACCGATGCTCTGCACCAGATGCGCTGGGAGAGTCCCTGGGGCAGCGGTTTCCCCGGCTGGCATGTCGAATGCGTGGCTATGAGCAGAAAGTACCTCGGAGAGTTTTTCGATATTCACACCGGGGCCGAGGACAACATCAATCCCCATCACGAATTTGAGATGGCCCAGGCCTCGGTGCTGAGCTCCGGGGGAGACGATCGTGACCCGTTGTCCCATTACTGGCTGCACAGCGGGTCTGTCAGCGTTGAGGGGCAGGCGATGAGCAAGGCCAACGGCAATGTTGTCCCCGCCAGGGAACTCCTCGAGTCAGGAATCAGGGGAAGTGTCGTCCGGGTAGCCCTGCTTTCAGAACATTACCGTGCCAACCTCGATTTCGGCGAGGCCGCTCTCGACAGGGCGAGCGAGGCGGTCAATCTTATCCTGGGTTTCCGCGACCACCTCCGCAGCCTGCCTGGAGATGACGCTGCAGACGATGCGCCCGCGGCACAGTGGATTGCCGATACCGATGCGGCATTTACAGCTGCGCTCGATGAAGATCTCGACTATTGGAAAGCGATATCCGCTGTGGTCGGGGCGGTTGGAGCCCTGGAGGCTGAAACCGTGGGCTCACCCGCCCGGGCACTCGATGCGCTGGGAGACTGGGACCGGGTGCTCGGAATCTTCTGAAGCCGGTCTCGCTCAGAGGCTGAGGTCGGGGAAGAAGATTCCCAGGATGATGAGGGCCAGCGCTGCGGTGACGATGACGAGCCCGCTGGCGAGGTTGGCGTCGGGGTCTGTGTCGAGCTCTTCCCGGGCCGGCCGCATGTACATATTGACGACGAGTCTCAGGTAGAAATACAGTGAGATGACCGATCCGACGATTCCCGCCAGCGCAAGCCAGGTATGGCCGCCCTCAAGTGCTGCGCGGAAGATGTGCAGCTTGGCCCAGAAGCCGGCGGTCGGTGGAATCCCGGCGAAGGAGACCAGGACGACCAGCAGGCAGAGGGCGAGCACCGGCCTGCTCGAGGAGAGGCCGCGGTAGTCTTCGAATTTTTCCCGGTCCTGCCCGTTCTCTCCGAGGTAGCCCAGCAGGGTGAAGGCCGCCAGGGACATGAGGGTGTAGGGCAGCAGGTAGAAGAGAACTGCTGCCTCGGCGGTCTTGCTGCCGCCGGGATCGAGTGCCGCGACAATTCCTATCAGCAGGTAGCCGGTGTGGCCGATGGCTGAATAGGCCAGCATCCTCTTGACGCTGTTCTGCATCAGGGCGACAAGGTTTCCGTAGAGGATCGTGGCTGCTGCCAGGAGGCTCAGCAGGGTGGTGAGGATCTCGCCGACCGGGATTTCGCTGCCAGGCTGGTTCGCTGTGAGGACCAGGAAGCGCAGCAGCACTACAATCGCGGCGCTCTTCACCGTGACGGACATGAATCCAGTCGCAACGGCCGGGGCCGCTTCGTAGGCATCCGGCAGCCAGCTGTGGAAGGGGAAGGCTCCAACCTTGAACCCCAGCCCGATGACAGTGAGCGCCAGGCCTGCCAGGAGGAGGGACTGGTCGGCCTCATTGGCAGCGATGCTGTCGGCGATCGCCGGCAGTTCGATTGCCCCCGTGGCCCCGAAGATGAGGGTGAAGCCGAAGAGCAGGAAACCGCTGGAGAAAGACCCGAGGATGAAATACTTGAGACCGCCTTCCACGCTGCGGCGCTGGTCGCGCAGGTAGCTCGTCAGCAGGTAGGCCGCCATAGAAAGCGTCTCAACCGTCAGGAAGAGCATGATGAGGTTGTTCGATTGTACGAAGAGGATCATCGAGGCGGCCGCGTAATGAAGGAGACAGTGGAACTCGCCATGTTCGGCATCAAAGCGCTTGAGGTAATCGATGGCGCCCAGCAGGGAGAAGAAGGTGCCGAGGATGATCAGGAGGCTGACAGAGCTCGAGAAGGAATCGACCCGGATGGAATCCTGGAAGGCGGTCACCTCCGGCTGCTGCATCGAGGAAACTGCGAGGGCTCCGGCAATCACGGCTCCAAGCAGTCCAAGGATGTTGATGGCATTGCTCAGCGACGATCGCCGGTTCCCGGGAGCCTCGGGACGTGAGAGTCCGCGGTTGAAGCAATCAACCAGCAGGACCAGGGTCCCTGTGGCCAGCAGGACCAGGACAGGAAGGATGGCCCTGAAATCGCTCCAGGTCACCAGCGCCTCGGTGACACCTGTATTGGCACCCTGGGCAAGAGCCATTTCCGGCAACAGGTATGTGGCTGCGTTGGTCATGGTCTACCCTCCTGCCCCACTTACAAGCTCGAGCCAGCGCACGACGCTGGGCTCGATGATATTGGTAAGCCATGGGCTGAACAGGCCCAGGAGTACCATGAGAACCACAAGAGGCAGCAGGAAGGCCAGCTCGCGGCCATCGAGATCTTTCATCTCTGCGTTTTCTTCCTTGTCGGTCTCACCGAAGAAGACCCTCCGGTAGAGGTTCAGCATGTAAACAGCGCCGAGGATGATCCCCAGCCCGGCAAAACCCGCGTAAAAGACGCTCTGGCTGTAGGCTCCCTGCAGAATCAGGAACTCGCCGATGAAGCCGTTGAGAAACGGAAGGCCGATTGCGGACAGCGTTGTGATCAGGAAGATAACCGCGAACCTCGGAGTCACCGAGGCCAGGCCGCCGTAGTCAAGGATCCTGCGGGTATGGCGGCGTTCGTACATCGCGCCGATGAGCAGGAAGAGGGCGCCGGTTGAGATGCCGTGGTTGACCATCTGCAGGACGCTGCCCTCGACTCCCTGCAGGCTGCCCGAGGTATAGGCGAAGAGCCCGAGCACGACGAAGCCCATGTGGGAGACACTGGAGTAGGCGATGAGCTTCTTCATGTCTTCCTGTACGAAGCACATCAGGGCGCCGAAGATGATTCCGATGATCGCCAGGATGGAGATCCAGGGAGCGGCTTCGAGCGCGGCCTCGGGAAAGAACGGGATCGCAAAACGGATGAATCCGTAGATGCCGAGCTTGAGGAGCACCCCGGCAAGGATGACGCTGCCTGCGGTGGGCGCCTCGGTGTGGGCATCGGGAAGCCAGGTGTGTACCGGGAAGAGGGGGACCTTGATGGCGAAGCTCAGGGCAAAGGCGAGGAAGCAGAACGTGCCGGCAGCACCTGTAACAGGGTTCTTCTTCACCGAGGCGTAGATCTCCTCGATGCCAAAGGTTCCCGTGTGCTGGTAGAGGTAGAGGATCGCCAGGAACATCAGCAGGCTGCCCGCCATGGTGTAGATAAAGAACTTCACCGCCGCCCGGATCCGTTCGGCGCTCCCCCAGATCCCTATCAGCAGGTACATGGGGATCAGCATGACCTCCCAGAATACGTAGAAGAGTATGAGATCGAGTGCCACGAAGACGCCGATGACGCCCGAGGTCAACAGCAGCAGGGCGATATGAAATTCCCGCACCCGTTTTTCGACTGATTTCCAGGAGCAGAGGATTGCGATCGGTGTCAGCAGCGCCGACAGGTTCACCAGGAAGAGGCTGATCCCGTCTATGCCGACGTGGTAGTTGATGCCGAGGCTGGGGACCCAGTCGTGTTTTTCGGTGAACTGGAAGAGGGGCAAGAGGCGCTCGCCGGAGCTGTCATAGCCCTTCAGCAGGACCAGGCTGCAGACCAGGGTCGCCAGGGAGCCCAGCAGGGCAACCAGGCGCAGCTGCGATGTTTTCTTCGCCGGGATGCACAGCAGCAGGGCAGCTGTTGCGACCGGCAGCAGGAGTGTGAGCGTGATGGTCATGGCTTTTCCTTATCCCCCTGCCATCCAGAGTGTCACGGTGATCACGACGATGGCGCCGAAGAGGAACCAGGCTGCGTAGGTCGGTGTGCGGCCATCCTGCAGGCGCCTGAGCAGGTGCCCCAGGGCTCCGGCCACGAAGCCCGAGCCGTGCACCAGCAGGAAGTCGATCAGCAGCCGGTCGATGAGATAGAAGGCTGCCTCCGCCAGGAAGTCCAGGGGCCTGACGATCAGCGCCTGGTAGATCTCGTCGACATAGAATCTTCGCTTCGAGAGCCTGTAGAGCTGCTTGCCCGGGGGGGTGGAGCAGAAGCGCTCCAGGAGCTGCGGCCGGCGCAGGTAGATGCCGAGAGCTGCTCCGATTCCGGCGATCGAGACCAGGCCGCCAATGATCAGCCCGGTAATCTGGCCTTCCGCTGGAATGTCCAGGCCGGGCGAGAGGAAGCGGGGAATGGCGAAGAAGCCTCCTGCCAGGGAGAGAACGGCGAGGATCATCAGGGGGATCAGCATCGACTGGGGAGATTCCTCGATCTTATCGCCGGCCTTACCCCTGTACTCGCCGAAGAATACCAGGGCGATCTGCCGGAAGGCATAGAAGGCGGTGAAGAGGGCCGTCAAGAGGCCGATGATCCACAGGATGGTCCGTCCATCAGTCCCGCCGACACCCGAGTGCGCAACGTGGAGGATTTCGTCCTTGGAGAAGAACCCTGCCGTCAGGGGAAATCCAGAGAGCGCCAGCGCCCCGATCACGTAGAGCGCGAAGGTCCACGGCAGGCGCTGCCGCAGGCCGCCCATCCGGCGCATGTCCTGCTCGTGGTGCAGCGAATGGATCACGGCGCCGGCTCCGAGAAAGAGCAGCGCCTTGAAGAAGGCGTGCGTTACGAGGTGGAAAACCGCGACGCTGTAGGCTCCCATGCCGGCGGCCAGGAACATATAGCCAAGCTGGCTGATTGTCGAATACGCCAGCACCTTCTTGATATCGTTCTGGGAAAAAGCGATGAGCGCAGCCAGCAGGGCGGTCAGAGCTCCGATGGTCGCGACGATGGCCAGTACCTCGGGTGCGGCGTCGAAGAGAGGCCCGAGGCGGGCGAGCAGGTAGACGCCGGAGGTGACCATGGTGGCGGCGTGGATCAGTGCTGAGACCGGGGTCGGTCCGGCCATGGCATCCGGCAGCCAGACGTAGAGCGGGATCTGGGCGCTCTTGCCGCAGGCCCCGATGAAAAGGAGCAGGCAGATCCAGAAGGCAGCGGTTCCCTCGGTAGATCCGGCGGCAATGTTGATTTCTTTAAACTCAAAGGTACTGAAGGCCGCCCAGATGGCGAAGATCCCCAGCAGGAAACCGAGGTCGCCGATGCGGTTGACGACAAAGGCCTTGATGCCGGCTGAGCAATTCGCCAGCCCCTTGTACCAGAAGCCGATCAGCAGGTAGGAGCACAGCCCGACGCCCTCCCAGCCGAGGAACATCAGGACGATGTTGTCGGCGGTTACGAGGATCAGCATGGAGGCCATGAAAAGATTCAGGTAGGCGAAGAAGCGGGCGTAGCCGGAGTCGCCCTTCATGTAGCCGGTTGAATAGATATGGATCAGGGACCCGACGCCGGTGACCACCAGGCACATGATCCCGGACAGGCGGTCGATGGTGAGCGCGAAGGAGACCTTCAGCTCGCCGGACTCGATCCAGGTCCAGAGGTTCTGGGAGATTGAAGCCGTACTCGATTCTCCCTGCAGAACCTGTGCGAAGGCCACGATGGCCACCACCAAGGCTGCGCTGGGGGCTGCGCAGCCGATGACAGCCACGGCCCGGTCGCCCAGTCGCCGGCCGAACAGGCCGTTGACCAGGAACCCCAGGAAGGGGAGCAGGGGTATGAGAAAAATCCACTTATCCATTTCGAACTTCGTTCAGCTCTCTTTTTCTTCTGTTCATCCCTTCAGCAACCTCATGTCGCCGACCCGGGTGCTTCTCCAGCGCCTGTAGACGGCCAGCAGGATCGCCAGGCCGACAGCAGCCTCAGCCGCTGCGATGGCCAGCACGATAATGACGAAGACCTGGGAGGTGCTCGGCGGCACCCGGGACAGCGCTGCTCCGGATTCGGTGATGAAATATCTTCCGAAGGAGATGATCGCAAGGTTGACCCCGTTGAGCATGAGCTCCAGCGACATCAGGATCACGATGATGTTCTGGCGGCTGAGTACGCCGTAGACCCCGATCGAAAAAACCGCGGCGCAGAGGTAGAGACAGAGATCGAGGCTGAGGCTCATGCGCTTTCCTCCCGGGGAATCTCTGCCGCTGTGTCCTCTTCTGCAGGTCCTGCAGGTCCTGCAGGACCTGCAGAAGAGCGGGTTCTCGTAAGATAGATCGCCCCGATGATGGCGATGAAGATCAGGATCGAGGTGAATTCAAACGGCAGGATATGTTCGGAGAACAGCGCCTTGCCGATCTCCCGGGTCTCGCCCGCGGTGGCAGCAGCCCCCTTGACCTCCCCCGTGAGGTCGACTTCGCCGGCCTGCCCGATTCTTTTTGATGAGCTGATGGCCCAGCACAGGAGTCCGAAAAGGCAGGCAGAGCCTGCCGCAGCAAGAGCCTTGCGGCGCGGATCCGCTTTTTCTTCCAGCTCCTGGGGGGTCAGGTTGAGCAGCATCAGCACAAAGATAAAGAGGACCATGATCGCGCCGCCGTAGACCAGCACCTGGATCACAGCAAGGAAGGGGGAGCGCAGCACCAGGAAGTTGACCGATGTCAGCACGAAGAATACGACCAGCAGGATCGCGCTGTAGACAGGGTTCTTCCGCGTCACGACCAGCAGTGCGCTGGCGATCATGAGGATTCCTGAAATATAGAATACAAGCGCGTCCATGGTTTGGGGTTTGCTGCGGTCAGTTCGACAGCAGCTTCTCCTTGTCGTAGATCATTGCTGCGCGGGAAGTTGAAACGGTGTAGAGCTTCTCGGTCAGCTCGATGGCATCGCAGGGGCAGGCCTCCTCGCACATGCCGCAGTAGATGCAGCGCAGCATATCGATCTCGAATGTCCTGGCTCTCTTGTCCCTGTCGTCCCAGGGGGCCTCCTCGGCGACGATGTCGATGCAGTTGGCCGGGCAGACTGTCTGGCACATGAGGCAGGCGACGCATTTCTCCCGCCCGAACTCATCGACCTTCAGCCGGTGTTCGCCGCGGAAACCCGGCCGGACCTCTTTGCGCTTTTCGGGGTACTGGACGGTAAAGGTCTTATGCCCCCTGAGCTTGAGGATGTGCAGCAGGGTGTTGAAGAGACCTTTTGCTACAGCCGGCAGGTAGAGCAGGAAGCCCCAGCTGCGATTTTTCTTTTGTGTCATCTTGCTCTTATCTTCAGTCATCTCATCCGGTTCCGGTCAGCAGGGCTACAACGATTCCAGTCAATACGATATTCAGCAGTGCCAGGGGAATGAGGGTCTTCCAGCCGAGCTTCATGAGCTGGTCGTAACGAAAGCGCGGCAGTGTCCAGCGAACCCAGATGTAGAAAAAGAGCATAGCCAGGAGCTTGAGGAGGAAGCAGAGCACCGAGAGTACCGTGCCGACTGCCCCCTCGGGCAGCTCGAAGAAGGGAGGGTCCCAGCCACCCAGGAAGAGGGTGACCATCAGCGAGGACATGACGATCATCGCCAGGTATTCACCGAGAAAAAACATTCCGAACTTCATGCCCGAGTACTCGGTGTGGAAACCGCCGACCAGCTCAGCTTCGCATTCCGCCATGTCGAACGGGAGACGATTGTTCTCGGCAAAGGCGGCCACCAGGAAAATGATGAAAGCGACCGGCTGGTAGAAGATGATCCACCCGTGATCAGCCTGCCACTGGATGATAAGGCCGAGATTAATATTTCCCGAGACCATGATCACCGACACGATGGCCAGTCCCATGGCGATCTCGTAGCTGATGATCTGGGCGCTCGAGCGAATTCCGCCCAGCAGCGAGTACTTGCTGTTGGAAGCCCAGCCGCCAAAGCTGATCCCGTAGACGCCGAGAGAGGTGACGGCCAGGACGTAGAGCACCCCGACGCTGAGGTCGGCAACCTGGAGGTCTCTTCCAACGGGAATGGCGATGAAGGAGATCGCTGCCGGGGCGAAGGCCAGGAACGGGCCCAGGCTGTAGAGCACCCGGTCGGCACGATTCGGTATGACGTCTTCCTTGAACAGGAGCTTGATGAAATCGGCCAGCGGCTGGAGGAGCCCCATGGGCCCGACCCGGTTGGGCCCGACCCGGTTCTGGATGGCGGCTGCGATTCTGCGCTCAGCCAGGACGAGCATGGGTACCAGGGTCATCAGGCAGGTGAAGATGATGATCACCCGCAGGACGTCCAGCAGGATGACCTGGAGGCTCGCGCTCATTTTTCACCTTCCCGGATTTTGAGTCCTGCCTGTCCCAGGTCGCGGTGGCTGATTCCCGCCAGGGCAGGTATGACGCCGGCCATTTCATTGAAGAGGCCCCGTGGTGAGATCTTCGTTTCCCTGGCACCGAACGCTGAGAGGGTGTCCTGCAGAAGATCCTCGGTGGCCAGTACTCCCCTGGGAAGCTGGGTTGCAGCCCTGACAAGCTGCAATTGTCCATCCTCGCTGATGATGGAGCCTTCCCGCTCGGAAAAAGCCGTGGCTGGAAACAGGTAGGTGCTTGCAGGGATACGGGAGTCATTCTCCAGCAGGAATACAAGACCGAATTCGACAGTGCTGAGAGCCTCGATCCATTCATCGGAGAGCTGTTGTCCCGGCAGATCGCTTACCAGCAGCAGGCCGCGCAGCTTTGACGCTTTTGCTTTTTCAAGCAGGCTGTCATGGCGCAGGGTCAAGGCTTCCCTGCCAAGGATCGCCTCAACGCCGCTGCGGTTGGGGTTGCGGTCAGCCGAGATTTTGAAGCCGCCCTTGAAGGTCTCTTCTTCTCCATCCTCACGGGCGCAGGCGGCAATGTTTTCCTGCGGGACTCCGAGCTCCTGCATCAGCGAACCGAGGAGATAGAGGGCTTCATTGCTCATGAAAGCGCTGGCTACTGCCCCGAGAGACTCCGCCCCATGTTCGTCCACAAGGCCCTTCAGCTTCTCTGCAAGGAAGCCTGGCGCCTCGGCAGGATTTTCCGGGCGGTATTGGAGTGACCGTTCGGGACCGAGGATGTAGTCGTGGGTGTAGCGTCCGTGATCGCAGATCCAGTAGTCGTTGACCGAATCGTTGTGGCGCGCGACGATCCTCTTGACCTCGTTGTGCAGGGTCTGGATCTCGACATTGCACCCTCGGGCGCATTCATGGCAGACGCTCGGGGTTTTCTTTTCGTACCAGACCCGCGCCTGGTAGAGGAAATCCTCGGAGATCAACGCCCCGACGGGGCAGATGTCGACGACGTTGCCGCTGAGTGCGTTCTGCAGGGGATAGCCGGGGAACGCGTCGACAACCGATCTGTCGCCGCGATTCACCATGGTTAATTCCCCGCTTCCAGCTACATCGCTGCAGAACCGTACGCAGCGGGTGCAGGAGATACAGCGGTTTCCCCAGAGCTTGACGCCCTTGCCAAGGTCCTTGGTGGGCTTGAGCTGCTTGACCTCTACCATGCGGGAGCCGTCCTTGCCGTGGTCGTAGGAATTGTCCTGCAGCAGGCACTCGCCGGACTTGTCACAGATCGGGCAGTCGAGGGGATGGTTCGACAGCATGAACTCGAGCACGTCAGCCCGGGCATCCTTCGCCGGGTCGGAATGGGTTTCGACCTCCATGCCCTCGGCTACAGGAGTGGTACAGGCAGGCATGGGCTTGGAGGCCTTGACCACCTCCACCAGGCACATCCTGCAGTTACCCTCGGGTACCAGCCCGGGGTGGTAGCAGAAGAAGGGCACGTCGAGCCCGCGGTCGTGACAGACCTTGATCAGCATCTCTCCGGCGGGCGCTTCAACCTCTTCGCCGTTGATCTTCAGGTTGACTGTCTGCTTTTCTGTCATGTTTTCAGTGTCCGCCCCGGAGCTCATCCAGCTTCTCCTGGTTGTGGGCGCTCAGGGCCCCGGGTTGCACGAGGGGGCCCCCGAGGTGAATAGCTCGTTCATGGCCTTCGCCGGGGGTGATCATCGCGTCAAACTCGCTGCGGAATTTCCTGACGATGCTTTCACAGGGGAAGGCAGCCGCATCCGCCAGGACGCAGATCGTTCGCCCGCACATTTTTTCCGCCAGGTCGATCATCATGTCCGGGTCTTCCGGCCGCCCGTCTCCCTTGAGGATTCGGCCGCAGATTTTCTGCAGCCAGCCGGTTCCTTCGCGGCAGGGCGTGCATTGGCCGCAGGATTCGTGGGCGTAGAAGCGCAGGATATTGTAGAGCGCATCCACCATGTCAGTTTTATGGTCCATCACGATGACTCCGCCTGAGCCGAGCATCGTGTCTTTTGCCGCCAGCGATTCGTAGTCCATGCCGACATCGCACTCGTCGGCCTTCAGGATCTTCGCTGAGCTCCCCCCGGGGATAATCGCTTTCAGCTGGTGGCCCTTCCAGACGCCGCCGGCGTGGTTGTTGACCAGGTCAAGGAGGTTGATCCCCATCGGCACCTCGTAGGTTCCCGGCCGCTCTACATGGCCGCTGACGCACAGCAGCTTGGGGCCGGGACCCTCCGGCGGCCCGATGCTCTTGAACCATTCGACTCCCCGGTCGAAGATGTGGGTGACGCAGGAGAGGGTCTCGACATTGTTAACTACGGTGGGGCAGCGGAAGAGCCCCTCGACGGCCGGGAAGGGGGGCTTGATCTTCGGCAGGCCGCGTAGATCGGAAGAGCACACG
>JAYGDV010000335.1:0-1618 GCA_046582735.1 Planctomycetota bacterium | reverse complement strand
TTTGCGGATCCCGGTAAAATGCTTCGTGCCGTGTCTGGGTGAGAGATCATCTTCGAGGTTGTAGTTGAGCTCGATACCATCGAAGCCGGCATCCTTCGCCAGTTGCAGGCACTCCCGCAGGTTCATTCGCTGCGGGTAGGGGAAAGCCCAGAGGTTGATGGATTTCTTCATCTTGAAGCGCCTGGGAGAACCCCTCCGCTCGTCGGGTTTTCTTTCTTCGGCGCCCAGGCTCGCCCCGGCGACTGACCCTCCAGCCATCGCAGCCGCGAGCTTGATGGCACTGCGACGGGAAATTCCCGCGTTGGAAGGTTCCGGGACTCCCCATGGTGGCGTAAGATTAGTCATTCCTGCTTGATACCTCCCGCTCCCGGCAGCCAAAAGGATGACCCCGGAGCAAAGCCAAATTGTTTTACCAGCCTGTCCTAGCGGATTGTGACCGCACCCGAAACCTGCATACCTTCGAGAGCGGAAAAAATCCTGTCCTGGACCTCTTTCTTGTAGAGGTTCCCCATATGCCCACCGCCCTCGAAAACGGTAAGGCGGTCGTTGAAGGTTGAATCCAGCCACGCATAGTCATCTTCTGAGAGCAGGAAGTCATTATTGGAGGTGAAAACAAAGACCGATTTGTTTCTCCTGAGAACGCTCTCGTGGGAGCGCAGATCGCCCCGGTCGAAGAAGTCCTTGACCTTGTCCAGCTCGGGATATTTCGCTGAAAAACTTGGATACACAAAAGCGTAAAAGTATTCCATCCAGGAGTAATCACTGATCTCCCGGTAGGAAGCGGTCGGCTGCCAGCCGTTGATCTCCGTTTGCAGTACATCGAGATCGTGGCGTTTCTGGCTGTCATGAATGACAGCCCTCAGGATGAGCCTGTACTGGAGACCGATCAGGTACATTGACTCTTCAAGGTCAAACGGAAGCCCTTTTCCCGGTTCGATCTTCAAGGTGGAATCTGCAAGTAAAGACGCTTTCTGAAGCGTCTTCACGATACGTTCCTCGCGCTCTTCTTCCGGCCAGGTATTGACCGCCGAGTACAACTTGTCGAGGCGGGAAGCTCCATACTGGAGACTGACCGGTGGGTTGACAGCGATATAACGGTCAAAACCGAGCCCCTTGCTCCCGGTCGACTCCTGCTCAGAGGCCAGGTAGAGCGTATGGTAGGCTCCCATCGAAAATCCCATCAGCGCGCTGCGGCCTGTGAAATGATCCGGGTACCTGGTGTTGAGGTCAGAGTGTACCTGTTCGAGAACGTTCCTGAGCTCCGGAATGTCCGCCGGCGGATACCCCGGCACTTCCTGCTGTGAGGCAGCGCTCATGAACTCGGGGTGGAACGAACTGCTGATGCCCACCACCGAGAATCCACGCCTGTAGCCCATCTCTGCCAGGGCGATCGTCCTCTCGTTCTCCCTGTGAGACCCGAGACCCGGCAGGATGAAAAGCAATGGAGCCTTTTCAGGCTGGAGCCAGTAGCTGTAGGGAAGGTACTTACCCGTTGCCGGCACGAGGATCTCTGCGGTCTGCCCGGAGGAGGGAAAGGAACGATCGGAAACAGCCAGGTAAAGGGCCATCAGGGTTTCTTCATTGTCAGACTCACTCTCGTCTGCTTCAACCCGTGCGA
>JAYGDV010000316.1:0-2440 GCA_046582735.1 Planctomycetota bacterium | reverse complement strand
CCGAGTTTACACGTCGCGAACCCTGAACTTACAAAAGCAGTAAATGCGCAGAGCGCAAAAATCGAAGCGCTTTTCATAACCCGGCCTTTCCCTGAATTTCTGGACCCAAATTCCATAAACTGCCCACGCCCATGTTTTTCCATCTGGCCTTTTCTGTCAATAGAAATTGGTGCGGCCTCCCTTGCTCTGCTGGTTTCCTGAGGCCTTTTGAACAGAAAGTAACCGTTGCTGGATATTGCCGGGCGGTGCGGTTATCTTGCAGGAATGTTGACTTTCCTGGGTGCCATCCTGGTTTCCACCGTCGGCCTGTCATTTCCCGCAGGGGAAGACAGTGTTCCGGTGGTGACCTACAGCAGGGACATCGCCCCGATTCTTCAGCAGCACTGTCAGGGTTGTCATCGCCCCGGCGAGATCGCTCCGATGTCGCTTTTGACCTTTGATGAGGTCAAGCCCTGGGCGAGGGCGATCCGGAAGGCTGTCAAAACAGGGGAAATGCCACCCTGGAAGGCCGATCCGCAATTCGGGAAATTCAAAAATGATGTGAGCCTCCGAAAGGAGGAGGTCGCCCTGATTCTGAACTGGATTGACAGTGGTGCGCCGGAAGGTGACAGGAAAGACCTTCCGAAGCCACGTAAGTTCATAAAAGGATGGAACATAGGTGTTCCGGATGCTGTTTTCAGCATGCAGGAAGAGTATGAGGTGCCGGCAAAGGGGACAGTGCCCTACAAGTACTTTGTGGTCCCGACCGGATTCAAAGAGGACCGTTGGGTGACCGCTGCCGAAGTGCGGCCAGGGGCAAAGGAAGTGGTCCACCACGTGATCATTTTTATCTCAGAACCAGGCTCAAAAGGGGTCCGAACGAGTATTTCCTTCACAAACCTGCTTTGCGGGACAGCTCCCGGAGAAGGCCCCGATGTATTCCCTCCCGGCTCGGCAAAGTTGATCAAGGCCGGGTCTAAACTGATTTTTCAGTGCCATTACACTCCCAACGGCAAAAAAGTCCGCGATCGCTCCAGGGTGGGCTTTAAATTTGCAAAGGTCCCTGTCAGAAAGGTTTACACGCGTACGGCCCTGAATTCCTGGTTCCGTATTCCACCACGTGACGGGAATCATAAGGTCACTTCCAAGTACGTCTTCAGGCAGGACAGCTGGCTTTTTTCGCTGATGGCCCACATGCACCTTCGCGGAAAGAGTTTCCGCTACGACCTTTACCTGCCGGGAGGGGAAAAACGCACCCTTTTGAACATTCCAATCTGGGATTTCAACTGGCAGACCCATTACCAGCTCGAAAAGCCCATCAGCATTCCAGCCGGTTCCAGGGTCGAATGTACGGCTTATTTCGACAATTCAGCCCGGAATAAGGCCAATCCGGACCCCGATCGCACCGTACGCTGGGGAGACCAGACCTGGGAAGAAATGATGATCGGCTACCTCAATTACGTCCGCCAGGACGAAGAGCCGGTCCAGCCGCCTGAAATCGAAGCCCAGAAATAACCTAAGCTACTCATATAATGGTAGTTAGGGGTGTTTTAGGCCTGAATTAACCAGTGAACTGTGAATCTTCTGCTTAAGCAGTTGAACTCCCGGACACAGAAAGCCAGGAATGACGGAAACAAGCCACTTGTTCCGGTAAAACGCTGGATGTTGGGGTCAGTTTTGGGCTATAAGGTTGGTACGCCCCTGGGTTTAGGGGTGTAAATCCAATCTTGGTAGGGTTGTAACCACTTAATTTATAGTGGTTTGTGATTAATATCCGCGCATTTTTCGGTGCGTGGTGGTGTTTGGGTAATTGCCTTGAAAGATCCATCAGGCCAGAGAAATCGGTTCGCTATCGAGCCCATTGAGCCGCGTATCCTGCTATCCGCAGATATAGCCGGTTTGCTGGACCCTGAGGACAACGATTCCCTCACCGATGGTCACGAAACCCAGGTTATCGAGCACCAGCTGCAACCTGGTGAGGCCGTGGGGCCGGCTGAAGAGGCCGATGGACTGGTCGATTGGGACGTCGGAATCGAAGCCCAGGAGACTCCCGAAGAAGGCGATTCCGCCGAAGCGAACGGGCAAACTGAACTGGATGATCCGATCCTGGACGCGGTTCTTCCCGAGCCCGAAGTGCTCACATTAGAGGGTGAAGATCCCCTCCAGGTGGTAGCCGAAGAGGCGCCCGCGACCCCTGAAAATGGCGCTAATTCCGACCTGCTTGAGGGGCAAAATGACCCCGCTGATGACCAGGCGGATGAGTTAGAAACACCTCGAACTCGAGGCACTCTGACCCCCGGCCTCGGGGATCAGAACGATGGTGAAACACCCCCTGTAATCGACCCCGATGCCGGCCTGAATGAGGGGCAGCATGACCCAGCCACGGAGGCTGAAATAAGCCCTGTTGGAGTCGGTGATGGGCTCGATGAGAACAACGAAAATACTGATGGAATCCTCCCCG
>JAYGDV010000294.1:0-2730 GCA_046582735.1 Planctomycetota bacterium | reverse complement strand
TATGCTCAGTGACCATGCGCTGGCGGCGATGGACCGCAAGAACAAGAAGGGCAAGTGGAGAACAGCCGGTAAATACTCGCTCACCATGATCCTGGCGGGGGATACGATTTTTGCGGGGGGGATCGACGAGGTGGCGGCTTTCCGCACAAGCGATGGCGAGCAGATCTGGACCGACTCCGTCGAGGGCGGTGCCTATGGCCTCGCGGTGGCAGATGGAGCTCTCTTTGTCAGCACAGACCAGGGCAGGATCGCCTGCTTCATGCCCGGCAAGGGCAAGGCAAAGTCCCCTGCCACCCGGGGCCCGGGGAAAAAGGACGAACTCGAGGTCCTGGATGTTCCCGCCTTCAAGAGCCGGGGGCTTGTTGGGCGCTGGTTGCTGCAGTCCGGAGCGGTCAAGGGCCGCAAGGTATATGACCTTGCCGGTAAGCACCATGCGGAGGCCCAGGGAAGCCCCCGGCTGGTGAAGCTTGGTAAAGACCACCAGGGAATGAATTTTGAGGGCCAGGTCTCCAGCCTGCGAATAGCGGATGATCACAAGGATGCGGGATTGCCCGCAAAGGCGGTCTCTGCGGAGGCCTGGGTTCGTGTCGACCAGGCGGCTCCATGGGGTTGCATCATCGGCGCCTTCCAGGACAACGGCAGCTATGAAAAGGGATGGCTCCTGGGCTATGTGGGCTCGCGTTTCTCCCTGGCTGTCCAGGGTACCGGCGGAGCGGGGGCGATGACCTATATGAAAGCGAGCTCGGATTTCCGGACCGGCCAGTGGTACCACGTGGCAGGCACCTATGACGGGGTCGAGATGAAGCTTTACATCAACGGCAAGCTGTCGGCCTCGGGAAAGACCCAGAGTGGCCCCATCGATTATCCGCCCACCGCGTTCTATGAGATGGCTGCCTACCACGACAAGGATGAGTATTTCCGGATGAAGGGAGCCCTGAACGAGGTCCGGGTCTACGACCGTGTACTCTCGGCCGCGGAATGCATCGCCAACAGCCGGTCCAAGAAGCTCGTGGGAGGCGCCGGCGCAGGCGCCCCGCCCGCTGGTGAGAGCCTGGCGCTGGCAGCCGGCCCTTTTCTTCATTTCACCGCCCTGGACAAGGCCCTGGTGCAATGGGAGACGGCTGAACCTTCGAAGACAGCGGCTCTTTTCGGCCCCCGGGACGGTGAGCTGAAGAAGATTGGGCGCGCGGGTCTCAGGAAGGTCCACGAGCTTGAGTTTACCGGATTGGTCCGCAACCGGCTCTATACCTACAGGATCCTTGCGGATGTCCGGGGCAAGGAGCTCAGCACCCCGGATTATGAATGCGACAATTTCTTCAACCTGGTGCTGCCGCCGGTGCGCGCGGAGGCGAATCCGTATTCACAAGATGCCGGCAGGAGCCTTGCAGGTGGGGTCGCCGAGCGAGTTCTTCGCGAGACGGGTATCGACCGGGGAATCTGCCTGGTCCTCGGCAGCGGCGATGGGCAGCTGGCCTGGGAGATTGCCGCTCGCAGCCGGCTGCAGGTCGTCGGCGTCGATACGAGCGCCAAGGCCATCGAGGAGGCCCGCAAGCTGGCCTACAAGGCGGGTGTCTACGGAGCCAGGCTGAAGTACTACAAGGTTGAGTCCCTCTCGAAGCTCCCGTTTACCGGTCACTTCGCGAACCTGGTCGTTTCGGCGGGGATGCTCTCGAAGGGGCGCTGCGAGGGCAGTGCTGCAGAAGTCTTTCGGGTCCTGCGGCCGGACGGGGGTGTCGCCTGCCTGGGACAGCCAGCAGGTATAAAACCTTCCCTGTCGAAAACCGCCCTGGCCTCCTGGCTGAAGCGGGGGAAGGTGAAGTTTGAGGCCATCGACCGTGATGGAACCTGGGCCATGGTTCGTCGCGGAAAGCTGAAGGGGGCCGGGTCCTGGACCCACCAGTATGGCCGCGCTGACAACTCGGCCTTCGGCGGGGAGGAACTCTCCGGGGCGGGGGGAACCAGCGATCTCGATGTCCAGTGGATCGGCCGGCCCGGCCCGAGAGCGCAGCCGGATCGAAACGGCCGCAAGCCCTCACCGCTTTCGACCAATGGGCGTCTCTTTGTCCAGGGCCTGCACCGCATCATCTGCCTTGATTCCTACAATGGCTCGATTCTCTGGAGCTGGGAGATCCCCTCCATGATGCGTTTCAATATGCCGCGCGACTGCAGCAATTGGTGTGCTGATGGAGACAGCGTCTTCGTAGCGATGGGGGGGCGGTGCTGGCGTATTGACGCGAAGACGGGAGCTCTCTCAAGGAGCTACAAGGTTCGACCTGGAAATATCAGGGAGTGGGAATATGACTGGAGCTACCTGGCCCGGGAGGGGGACAAGGTCATCGGCAGCGGCGTCAAGAAAGGTACCGCTTTCACCAGTTTCTGGGGTGGGTCCGGAGCTGGTTGGTACGATGCCAAGAGCGGCCCGGTGACCCACAAGGTCTGCAGTGAGAACCTCTTCGCTCTCTACGAAAAGTCCGGCCAGCTGAAGTGGGAATACTCAAAAGGAGTGATCGTGAATCCAACGATCACGATCAGCGGAGGCCGGGTGTATTTCGTTGAGAATCGCAATTCCGGGGTCAAGAAGGCGGCTGACCGGCGGGTGGGTTCCCGTGCGCTCTGGACGGACCAGTACCTCGTTGCCCTCGATTCCGATTCCGGCAACAAGATATGGGAGAAGCCGATCGACACCGCCGATGGCGATGTCGTCTTTTATCTCGCCAGCGGCGCCGGCAA
>JAYGDV010000147.1:0-2671 GCA_046582735.1 Planctomycetota bacterium | reverse complement strand
CCATCCCCTGAAGCCCTCACTCAGGGATGCCGGGCCTTAAACTCCGGGAAAGGTGCCTCGGCGTTCTGTGGAAACCGGTCGAGGATCATCTGCAGGCGCTGGCGGCGGCCCGGGGCGATCTTGTCGAGCGGGTTCACCTTCCGTTCCTGGAGCGGGTCCTTCAGCAGGTTGTGGAAGGCCCCCTTGTTGTCGACGATGTGGGTCCAGTCGCGGATCATGCGGAACTTACCGATCTGGGAATAGATCCAGCTGCGCTTTTTATAAGGGTCCTCGCTCCCCCGCAGGCTGGGCGCAAAGGATCTCCCGTCGAGCTTCAGCTTCGCCGGGGGGCTAACCCCTGCCAGTTCAAGAAAGGTCGGGTACAGGTCGGTAAAATCGATAAGATCCCGTGACACGATGCCCCCCTTGTTGAGAAAGGGCGCCCGGACAATAAAAGGCACATGCACCCCCCAGTCCGCTTCGCGTCCCTTGCCCTTGGGATAGGTCTCACCCTGCAGCGAACCCGGTGAAGCGGAACCATTGTCCCCGGTGAATACAATAAAGGTGCGTTCTTTTAACCCCAGCTCGTCCACCGCGGAAACCAGCTTGCCCACCAGGTGATCCATGTAGGTCACGTTGCCGGCGTAGAGGGCTGGTTTTCCCTCGGGGGCCTTGGCCCGGTTCAACGGCGTGGTTGTATGCGGTCCATGGGTGAGCAGCATCGGGTAGTAGACCAGGAAGGGTCTGTCCTTGTGCCGCTTCATAAAATCGACTAGGAAGCGATTGATCGCATCCGGGCCGTAAGGAACCTTGCCGCGCTTTCCATTGGTAACCAGGAAGCCATCCCAGAAGCGCTCCGTGGTTTCGGGCCTGCCCGCCTCGACGCCCGGCCACACGCAGTGCTCATCGAAGCCGTGCTGCTTGAGGATGCCGGGCTGTTTCCCGAGATGGTTGATCTGCCATTTACCACCGATGGCCGTAGCGTAGCCTGCATCCCTCAGCACCCTGGCAAAGGTGGTGAAACGATCGGGACGCAAACCCGCTCCTCCCCACCGAGGAACGTCGTAGTGCTGAACCCAGCCGTGGCGAAACGGGTACTGGCCTGTGAGCAGGGTCACACGGGTCGGGGTACAAATGGGCGTACACCAGGCCGTTTCATACCTCACCCCCTGCCGGGCCAGCCGGTCAACATTCGGAGTCGGGTGGGCCGCCCCGTAGCAACTGACCCAGTCGCGCCCCATGTCATCTACCATGATGAAGATGATATTGGGTTTTTGCGCGGCGTCTGCAGAGCCGGCTATGAGGAGCAAGAGAATCAGTTTTTTCATTTTGTATGGAATGCTTCGCTGGCAACGACCTGCTGGATCAATTCCCGAAGGCCATATTTGTGCCTGGGCATACTGGAAACGATTCTGTCGATATCATCGCGGTCTGTGAAGCTGATCCTCCGGCCGAGGGCATAGATGAACAGCTTCTCCGCCAGGCACCGGGTGAACTGCCCGGGGCGGGCGGCGAGATATTGCTTAATCCCCCCGGGCCCCTTGATCGCAGTGCCATCCGGCATGACCCCCGAACCGTCAATGGCCAGACGCTTGGTATAACGATCCCGCCAGGCGCCTACGTAGTCATAATGCTCCATCGACAAGCCGAGCGGATCGATCTTGCGGTGGCATTCATAACAGGTGGGGTTGTTGCGGTGCTTTTCCATCTGTGCGCGAATGGTGGTCACACCCCGGGTATCGGGTTCAATAGGATCCACATCCGGCGGCGGCGGGCTCGGAGGGGTACCCAGCAGGTTCTCGAGGATCCACACACCACGCACCACCGGCTGGGTTTCAACGCCGTTGGAGGTGGCGGTAAGGATGCTCCCATGTCCGAGCAATCCCCCCCGGTGTTGCTCCGGCTTCAGGGTGACCTTCCTGAAGCCCTCTTGTTCCACACCCGGAATCCTGTAATGGCGCGCGAGAGCCGAGTTGAGGAAGGTATAGTCTGAATCAACAAAGTCGAGGATGCTCCGGTTCCCTGTCAACACGTGCTGGAAGAAGAGGCGGGTCTCCTCACGCATCGCCTCCTCCAGGTTGTCGGTGTAATACGCCCGGCTCTTCTCAGGGTCGGGCGGCATCTCCCCCAGCTTGCGCAGGTGCAGCCACTGCCCGACAAAGTTGTCATTCAGCGCCCTCGACCTGGGATCTTTCAGCATTCGCTCCACCTGGGACCGCAATTCTCCGGGCTTGCTGAGCTTCCCCGCGGCAGCGGCTGCACGAAGATTCACATCCGGCATGGAGCTCCAGAGGAAGTAAGACAATCTCGTGGCCAGTTCATAGCTGTCGAGCTCACCGACACCTCCCCGGGGGGCGGCTTCGGTGAGGTAAAGAAAACGCGGAGAAGTCAGGATCGCGCGCACCCCGTAACGGGCAGCGGCCCAGAAATCCTTCTTCTCGAGGAGATACCTTTCACCCAGGGCCAGGTAGGGCTCGAGTTCCTTCTTGCCTGCCGGGCGGCGAAAAGCCCCCGTAGCCAGGCGCGCCAGGCTGGCCCGGAGGTATTCCGGGCCAGGCTTTTTGGGAGGATCAGGAAAGTAACGGGCAAAGCCTGGCAGAGGCCATTCCTCGTAGAAAGGCCCTTCGATCCCCAGGGTATAAACATGGAGCTCGGGACCGGAGCCAACGTACATCTCAGGTGGATTACGGGC
>JAYGDV010000241.1:0-2085 GCA_046582735.1 Planctomycetota bacterium | reverse complement strand
CGGCCTCGGCCTGGGCCTTCGCCTCAGGGTCCCCTCCGTCTGATTTGTAATTGGGCCCGATAGCGAAGAACCCTGTTCCGTAGAATGCAAGGGGGTCCTCGGTATACAGGTCGCCGGCGATCTGTTGCTTGACGAACTGGTCATAGGGCAGGTCACGATTGAAGCAATCGACCACCCAGTCGCGGTAGCGCCAGGCGCCTGCCAGGGGGCCACTGTCTCCAAAGCCTCCCAGGCCATCGCTGTAGCGCGCGGTGTCCAGCCAGTGTCTTACCCACCTCTCACCGTAATGCGAGGAGTTGAGCAGCGAATCAATCACGTGGTCCAGGGCCTCCTCTCGCTGGTCGTCCAGGAAGGCCTTCATCTCTCCCGGGGTGGGGGGGAGCCCGGTGAGATCGAGGTGGATGCGCCGAAGCAGGATCCTCTTCCCGGCTTTGCCAAGGGGCTCAAGGCCCCGCTCCTCGATTTTCCCCAGGACAAATTGATCGATCGGGTTGTTAACGAGCTCTTGGTGTTTCGTCCCGGGCGGGGTGGGCTTATTGACTGGGCGAAAAGCCCAGCTTTCGAGGCGGAGCTTATTCCAGTCGCGCTGTTCGCCAGCCTGCACGGCGTTCTGCGTGGGTTTTTCTTCAGGCCAGGGGGCGCCGATCCGGATCCATTCCTGGAGGTCAGCGATAACCTTGTCAGGCAGCTTCTTGTTCGGCGGCATCTCGAGCTCGTTGTCGAGGTAGACAACGGCGCGGATGAGGAGGCTGGCTTCCGGCTTGCCGGGCACCACGACCGGGCCGGTTTCTCCGCCCTTGAGGAGCCCTTTCCTGCTGTCGAGGTAGAGCTCCGCCTTCAGTTTTTTAGACCTGGCGCTGTGGCATTTGTAGCAGTGCTCAGCCAGCACCGGACGGATCTTCTGCTCGAAGAAGGTAAGCTGCTCAGCAGTCGGCTCCTGCGCATGAAGCGAAGAGAGACCTGCCAGGACTGCGAGAAAAGAGAAACAGAAGAAGCTGGTCCTGCAAAGGGAATTCATAGTTGCCCGGTCGTTTTCATTAAAGCTTTTCATGGCATGTCAATTCGAGCGGTTGCAGGTATTCTGGCCTGATTGGCGCGTTCATTCTACAGTGTCTTTTTCTTTGTTTCCCGCATCTTGACCGGATACTTCGGCCCATGTTGGTTAATTGGGATGCCAGGAGCCAGCTTCTCGTTTTCTGTGGGGACAGGCGGGGAGTACAATGGTTCCCGGCTGCAGGGCTGTCCTGTTCATTACTCGTTTCGATCGAGAGAGATTATGTTTCGAATGATATTTTCCAGGAACTCCTTCATGGAGCTTGCGGCGTTCATCATCATCGGGATGTTTGCGGGGCTGGCGCCCCCGGCTTCGGCCGCCGGCCCGGGAGCGGTTGCGCGGCCGAATATCGTCCTGATCATGGCGGATGACATGGGCTATGAATGTGTTTCCGCCAACGGGGGGGCTACCTACAGCACTCCGAGGATTGATTCACTGGCAAAGAGCGGCATCCGTTTCCTGAACGGGCATTCCCAGCCGATCTGTACGCCCTCGCGAGTCCAGATCATGACCGGGTTTTACAACAACCGGAACTACATCCGGTTCGGCTTTCTCGATCCCGAGGTGACGACCTTCGGGCATATCCTGAAGGCGGCCGGCTACAAGACCTGTATCGCGGGCAAGTGGCAGCTCCAGGGGGGACTCGAAGGGCCACGGAAATTCGGTTTCGACGAGTACTGCCTCTGGCAATTGACTCGCCGGCCGAGCCGCTACGCCAACCCCGGGCTCGAGGTCAACGGCAAGCTGGTGGATTATAAGAATGGCGAGTACGGTCCGGACCTGGTGAGTGACTATCTCTGCGGTTTCATCGAGCGGAACAAGGACGTTCCCTTCTTTGCCTACTACCCGATGATCCTCCCGCACTGGCCCTTTGAGCCGACGCCCGACAGCCCTGATTACGACAAGGCCTTCCCCGGCGACAAGGGGATCGGCAAGATGAAGTACTTCAAGGACATGGTCGCCTATACCGACAAGCTCGTGGGCAAGGTCGTCGACAAGCTCGAGGCGCTCGGCCTGCGCGAGAAGACCCT
>JAYGDV010000239.1:0-4867 GCA_046582735.1 Planctomycetota bacterium | reverse complement strand
TCAGCCGTAGAACGAAGAACAACCCCGTTCTCCTGGGTGAGCCTGGTGTTGGAAAGACGGCTATTGTCGAGGGGTTGGCACAGGATGTGATCAGCGGCAATGTTCCCGAGATTCTCCGAGATCGCAGGATCGTAGTACTCGACCTGGCCATGATGGTTGCGGGAACCAAGTACCGCGGCCAGTTCGAAGAGCGGATCAAAGCGGTGATGACAGAGGTTCGCAAGGTTAAGAATGTCGTTCTCTTCATTGATGAGCTTCATACTCTCGTAGGCGCAGGGGGGGCGGAAGGTGCTATCGATGCATCCAATGTACTCAAGCCTGCGCTTTCCCGGGGAGAGGTGCAGTGCATCGGGGCTACGACACTGGATGAATACCGTAAGTTCATCGAGAAGGATGGGGCCCTCGAGCGGCGTTTCCAGACGATCATGGTGAATCCGCCGAGCAAGGAGGAGACCGTCGAGATTCTCAAGGGATTGCGCGATAGGTACGAAGCACATCACCGTGTGCAGATTACCGACGGCGCCCTCGAGGCCGCCGTGGAATTTTCCACACGCTATATCTCCGGCAGGTTCCTGCCCGACAAGGCCATCGATGTTATCGACGAAGCCGGCTCCAGGGTTCGTATGAAAACGATGACCCGTCCGCCGGATCTTCGTGATATCGAGAAAGAGATCGAGAGCTACAACAAGGAGAAGGAAGAGGCGGTCGCCCAGCAGGACTTTGAGCGTGCAGCGAACCTGCGTGACCAGTCCGACCAGCTCAAAAAGAAAAAAGACAAGATGCAGAAAGAATGGCGTGAGCAGGCTTCCGAGAGCGGTGGAGTGGTTGACGAAGAGGTTGTCGCCGAGACGGTTTCCAAGATGACGGGTATTCCCCTGACACGTCTTGAAAAAGCGGATAAAGACCGTCTGCTCGCCATGGAGGCAGAGCTGCATAAAACAGTTATCTCGCAGGATGGGGCGATCCACTCAATTTCGAAGGCGGTGCGCCGCTCACGTTCCGGACTCAAGGATCCTCGCCGCCCGATGGGCTCGTTCATCTTTCTCGGCCCGACCGGTGTAGGGAAGACGCTCCTTGCCAAGACCCTGGCCAAGTTTATCTTCGGTGAAGAGGATGCCCTCATACAGATTGACATGTCTGAGTACATGGAGAAGCACAACGTCTCGAGGCTGGTAGGGGCTCCTCCCGGTTACGTTGGTTTCGAGGAAGGCGGGCAGCTTACCGAGAAAATCCGCCGCAGACCTTACTCGGTCGTTCTCTTTGATGAAATCGAGAAGGCTCACCATGACGTCTTCAACATGCTCCTGCAGATCATGGAGGAAGGTAAGCTCACCGATAGTTTTGGACGCAGTATCGACTTCCGCAATTGTATCCTGATCATGACCTCCAACATCGGCGCCAGTATTATCAAAAACCAGGCTTCCCTGGGTTTCAAGCCGACGAGTGGGGAGCGCTCTTACCAGGATATGAAGAAAGAGCTCATGATGGAGGTCGAGAAACATTTCCGTCCCGAATTCCTCAATCGCCTTGACGAGGTTATCGTCTTCGAGAGCCTCGACAAGAATGACCTCAAGGAGATCATAGATATTGAGCTTCGAAATGTTCAGGACCGTCTCAAAGAGCAGGGATTCGAGATCAGCCTGGACGAAAAAGTGCGCGAATTTCTGATCGAGCAGGGCTACAACCCTGAGTTCGGTGCCCGCCCCCTGCGCCGGGCGGTTGAGCAGAATATTGAAGATGCTCTTGCGGAGGAGCTTCTGCGGGGCGCTTTCGAAGGCTGCGATGTGATCAACATCACCCTGCAGGGCGGAAGACTGGTATTTGATACCGGCACAAGCAAAGCCGAAGAGACCCCGGAGACTGGCAAAGCAGAGGCTTCCGAGGAGGATAAGCCGGAAACCCCGCAGGAGTCGGTGAGTACCGCCAGCGAGGATGACGACGGTTCCTGAGGCCGGGCTGCAGTTTGTTTAACCCGGTTTCTTTCTGAGCTGGGGGCGCAACGCCCCTGCCAGGTAGAAAGATCCGGTGATGACCGGGTTCCAGCCGTTTCGCCGGGTGTATTCGAGCGCTTTGACAGGATCCTCGATGACCCGTCCGCGTCCCAGTGTGTCTCGAAGTTCGCCGGGGCAGGTCGAGCGTGTTTCGTCGGCCCGGGTGAAGATGATTTCATCGGCGATTGCAGCCGCCTCTTCCAGGACCTCTTCCCTGCGCTTGTCACTTGAAAGCGAGAAGATCAGTACGCGTGGGTGGGGGAAGTCGATTTCTTCAAGTGCTCGCCGCAGAGATTGCATGGATTCCGGGGTGTGGGCCGCATCGAGGCAGCTGGTGAACTGGCCATGGAAGATCTCTACTCTCGCCGGAAGGAGTAAATGATCCAGTGCGGTACGCAGCGACTCGGTTTTGAGAGGCCTGTCGAGGTATTCGAGCACGGAACGATACAAGGACAGTGCTACGGCCAGGTCGGCGCGTAGACCGGGGCCGCGGACAGTTGGTGCTTTGATGGCCTCCGGTATTCCGTCGATTTCCAGCAGTCCGTTACCTGCGCGGACTATGGATCCGGGATCTGCAATAGTCCACGGGGCATTTTTCTCAGCAGAGATGCGTTCGATTTCCCGGTGGGCCTCAGCCGGCAGGTTCCCGGTAACCAGCGGAATTTCTTCCCGTATGATGCCGGCCTTCTCCCTGGCTATGGCGGTAAGCGTATCTCCCAGTAACTGGGTGTGTTCGAGTCCCAGGCTGGTGATAGCGCTCCATCGGGCGGATAGAATATTCGTCGCATCGAGGCGTCCGCCGAGACCGACTTCGAAAATAGCTATATCGACACCACTGCGGGCAAAGCATAGCATGGCCATTGCCGTCAGCAATTCGAAGAAGGTAGGACTCGCGTTCTCGCCATCGGCAGGTTCAATGAGCGGCAAAACGGAGTTTACGGTTTGCATGAAGGAATTTTCACTGATCGATTTTCCGCTGATGCGGATCCTTTCGCGCAGGTGTTCGATATGAGGCGAGGTATAGGTTCCGACCTGGAGGTTCGCGGCCCGCAGCATCGATTCGAGCATGAGGCAGGTGCAGCCTTTTCCCTTGGTACCACCAATATGAACAGCAGGATAGGCGCTATGGGGATTGCCCAGTGCAGCGGCCAGGGACTCCATTCGCCGGAGGTCAAAATTCTCCTGGTCATAACGGAAGGTTTGCAACCTTTCGTAGTTAGTGAAAGATGCAAGGGCCTGGCTGAATTCTGTAGAGTTCGTCGGGAGCTTCATATCGACCATTTTTATAGTAGAAGAAGGTAATTTTTGTCTACCAAGAAGGCTGAACCGAATACCCGGCTACTCGTCTCAGCTGTTGAACCATCTGCAGATCTCCACCTTGCCCATCTGCTAGAGGAGCTGTCCAGGTTGAATCCTGGCCTCGAATACAGGGGATTTGGTGGTGAACGCATGCGGGAGGCAGGTTGCCATATCGATGCAGATCCGACTGCCATATCCAGCGTCGGATTCGGCTTTTTACGAAGTATCGGTCATTACTACGGGCTGCTGAAAACCTTTGATCGCCTGTTGCGAGAGTACAAGCCCGCAGCGGTGCTGCTGGTCGATGCCCCGGCCTTCAATTTTCTCCTCGCGCGGCTTGCCCGCTGGAGAGGGGTGCCGGTGGTGTACTACATCTGCCCGCAGATCTGGGCCTGGGCACCCTGGCGGCGCCGCAAGGTTCTGCGCTACACCGATCTCCTGATGCCGATTATTCCCTTCGAGGAAGAGCTCTATCGCAATGACAAGGTGCCGGTTGAATATGTCGGGCACCCGATTGCTGATGAACTTTCGAGCCTCCCGGGAAACATCGGCGAGGAGTTGAGGAGCTCCCTCGGTGTTGGCGGGGGTGAAAAGCTGATAGGGGTTTTCCCCGGTAGCCGCAGGCAGGAAGTGGAGGCGCTGTCTTTTTCTTTCTTTAATCTCCTGGCACAGATGGAACTGGATCCACAGCATCACCGGATCGCTGTATCGTCCCTGCGGGATGAGTTCAAAGGGGTTATCGAAGCAGCCGCGGCAAGGCATGGGTTGAAGGTGGACATCATCGACGGTGATTGCAGGGCATTGATGAGCGCCTGCGACCTGGCGCTGGTCGCTTCCGGAACAGCATCCCTGGAGCTTGCCTGGTTTGAGAAGCCGATGCTCGTTTTTTACAAGGTGAACCGGTTCGGTTACAGATTGTTCAAGAGTTTCTTCAGTGTTACTCCATGGTTTGCCCTGCCGAACATCCTCGGCTGTGGGGCTAACTCCGGGGAGGCTACGGTCTTTGAGAAGCTCCTGCGAAGCGAGAGCGAGCTGGAGGAACTGGTACCACTTGCAATGAATCTCCTCGATGACGAAGGGAAGAGGGCAGAGGCTGTTGAGCGCCTTCAACGTCTTAAGGATGTCTGTATGAAGCCAGGTGCGAACGCGAAGGCGGCCGAGGTTCTCAATGACTTTCTCGGTTCGATTTGAGTTTTCCTCAAGGTCTCCAGCCGATTTATATAAAGAGATAAAGTATATTAGCGGCAGGAATTAGAGCCCTCTTTGCTATTGTCGATTTTGCTTTTACGGGTTCCGGCTCCAGAATAATAGCTCTGCTACCTAATTGAGTGAGCGCTGAAGCGATGAAACTTTTTCCAGAGGTTCCCGGCCAGTCAGATTCAACCCGGGGTAAACCGAGTAGTCTTGGTCCTAAGATGCTGATGATGGTGATTCTCGCCATGGTCATCGGGGGCCTGATGTGGAATTTCTTTAACCAGGGGAAGGAAAAGCCCGAAGAGGTTCCTGTCGGGGTTCCTATCGTTGTTGAGCCTGTCCAAGCGCCGCAGCCCGATGACCAGCCCGGTAAGCAGCCGGAT
>JAYGDV010000214.1:0-4330 GCA_046582735.1 Planctomycetota bacterium | reverse complement strand
CATATTCTTCTGTACCCGCCGGCGCCGCAGATCGAGGTAGCGGTATTTCAGGCGAATCTCTTCACCCGGCTCTTCCTTGGATTCAGCAATCTCGAAGGGGGGAACCTCGGAGGGATTGAGGATTTCAACCGCCGAAGCGGCCACCTCGACATCCCCGGTATCCAGCTTGGAATTGCGCATCCCCTCGGGACGGGCCTTCACCTTGCCGGTAATAGAAAGGACAAATTCGACCCTGATCTGGGACAGACTCTCACTGGAATCAAGCTCAGGGTTGAGGACCACCTGGGTCAAACCATAACGGTCCCGCAAATCCAGGAATGTCAGGCCTCCATGGTCACGAATGCTCTCAACCCAGCCGTTGAGGGTAATGGTTTCATCGACATCTGCCAGCCTGGCCTGGCCACAGGTATGGGTACGTTTACCGAATTCGGGTTTATTGGACATGCGCGGTATTTTCAGTATTCATCCCGGTATTGTCCAAACTTTATGCTCAAAAGAATCCAACTGCCGCTCTGGCAACCCGGCTGCACAGCCTTATGCTTCCCCTGCCGGTCCTCCATTAGGTCCTCACCAGAGTTCCCGGAAAGAACGCGGCTCTTTGACACCCGAGCAATCCATCGAATACCTCCGCCTGCACCTCGCGACACTCTACAACGGAGGACTGGCACTGAGGCTGGTCGAATCCTTCGGCAGCACAGGGAAAATATTGCAGTCAACTACCGAGAGGCTGCTGAAGGTCAGGGGTATGAGCCCAGCCATAGCCAGGCGCCTGCATTGCGATAAAACGAGGGCCCGTGCCTGCGAGGAATGGAACCACTGCCGGACAGCAGGGATCACCCTGCTCCCCACCCCCCTGGCTTCCTGCCTGAGCGGCCTCGGAGACCTGCCGGATATGCCCCTGCTGTTATTTGCGCTGGGAAAAATTGAGCCGGAAGATTCCACGTCGGTCGGAATCGTCGGTTCACGGAAACCGACCCCCTATTCGCTCAGACAGACAGCGAGGTTTTCCGGAGAGCTTGCGGAAATGGGAGCTACCATAGTCAGCGGGCTTGCCAGGGGTATCGATGCCTGTGCCCACCGGGCAGCCCTCGACAGCGGAGGCCGAACCATGGCAATTCTTGGATCAGGCCTGCAGAGAATTTATCCGGCTGAAAACAAAAAACTCGCCGGGAGGCTTACCAGGGAAAGCTCGGGCGCCCTCCTCAGCGAGTTCCCATGTTCCATGCCACCGAGGACCTATCATTTCCCTCAACGCAACCGCCTGATCAGCGCCCTGTCGAGGGTCCTCCTGGTCATCCAGGCCGGCCGGAAATCCGGAAGCCTGATCACTGCACGCTGGGCCCTGGAACAGGGAAAAGATGTTTTCGTCCTGCCTTCAAGGGTTGATGAAGAGCACAACCAGGGCGGACTGGACCTGCTTCGCGATGGGGCCTCCGTGGCAACCTGTCCTGATGATCTCCTGTACGGAGCAGGAATCACCCGAAGGTACCAGGCTGGGAAAAAAACAGCCGCCTCACGCCCGTTTCCGGGAAGCCTGGGATCCCCCCTGGAGGCCCTCTTCAGGCAGGAAGACGGCTGGCACCCCGATGCCCTTGCCGCGCACCTTGCAGTACCTTCCGGGCAGTTGCTTGCAGCGCTTGGACAACTGGAAATGGAGGGATTCATCCTGAAAACCCCAGCAGGATTCTACCGGCTGAAATAAACCGCTTCAGCCCCGGAATCCTCAAGCAGGATGGGCCAAAGAAGGAGCAGGGCATTGCCAGAACAGCAAAGACGATTACAATCCCTGCAGGATGAAACAAATCAACCTGCAGACATTTCTTTCTGCCGTGCTTTGCGTGGCCGCTCTTTCAGTCGGCGGATGTGTCAGAGAAACTGTCACCTCCGGTCGGCCGAAAATCTTCGATTTCTCTGAAGCCATCGGTGGTGCGAACCTGTGGTCCGTCGGCTTCCCCCATGGGGTTAACCTGATCGTGGAGCTCGAAGAAGGTGACCTGAAGAGGCCGGACCAGGAGCGGCTCATGAAAGACCTCTACCGGGCACAACCTTTCCGCCGTGGCAACGCTGAGATCTGGAAAATCGGCGATGTCCACGAGTTGACCTATTCCAACGGTAGATTCCAGGCCAGCAATTTCAGCTACACTCCTCGAAAGCGCTCAAGGCTGTTCCTTTTCAAAAAGAGAACCGGCAATTTCAAATTTCGTTTCCATCAACAGGACATCATCATCGCCGCAAGGGGAGCCTGGCAACCATCCCTGCTCTACTCTACAGTTGAACTCATTGCCCAGGACAGTGCCCCGCCAACCAGGCAGAACACAAGAAAGGGACGCTCAAGATTGCGCAAGCCGGTTAAGCGCCGCCAAACCGTCTGGCTCGGACAGATCCTCCAGATCGGAACAACTACCATCCGGGTCGACCCCAGGCATGGCGGGCTCTGGACCATCAACGATCGCAACTACCGCCCCAATCCTGACAGGCCGCTTACCCTTGAGGGAGTCGTTCGCTTTGTCGAAAACTGACAGGGCCGGGAAGCCCACCCCATTGCTGGAGCTGCTGGCCGATGAATTCAGCGATGCTGCTGCAACGGCAGTAAAAGAAGCGGGGGAGCCGGCCTACCGGGTTGATCAATTAAAAGGCTGGCTGTACGAAAGAACTCCCCTGTCATTCCAGGACATGGAAGGCCTGCCGCGTAGCCTGCGCACCCACCTCGGGGACAGGTTCATACTGCATCCGCTCGAATTCGATCTTGAGATGGTCTCCGAGGATGGGACCAGGAAGTTCCTCTGGAAGCAGGGGCTAGACGAAAACCGAATCGAGAGTGTACTGATTCCCGACGGGGACAGGGTGACCTACTGCATCTCGACCCAGGCGGGCTGCCCGGTGAAATGCACCTTCTGCGCCACCGGCTACGGGGGATTTGCCGGCAACCTCAGCGCAGCCGAGATCATCGACCAGGTTGTACAGATACGCAACCGTACAGCCCAGGCGCCAACGAACCTGGTCTTCATGGGAATGGGAGAACCCCTGCTCAATTTTGACGGACTCTGCCGTGCACTGTCGATCATGACCGATTCCCGGCAGCTTGGGATCGGAGCCCGGCGCATCACGGTCTCTACCGTTGGAATCCCGGACAGGATCCGTGAGCTCTCCCGCTCCTTCCCGCAGGTAAAGCTGGCACTCTCGCTGCATGCGGCCAACCGGGAGCTGCGCAACAAGCTGGTGCCCCTCAACATCAAATACCCGCTTAATGAGGTTCTTGACGCTGTGCGGGAGCACTGCGAACGCACAGGCCGGCGAGTCACCTTCGAATACGTAATCCTGCCGGGAATCAATGACAGCCGCGAGGACGCCAGGGCCATCGCCAGCGAGATTCATAATATCCACTCCACCATGAACCTGATCGGCTTCAATCCCTTTGAAGGGGCTCCTTACCGCAAGCCCATCCTCAAATCAATGCTCGCTTTCAGGGACGAGCTTCGCAGGCTCCTGCCGGGTGAGGTAACCCTGCGAAGGAGCCGTGGCGAGGATATCCAGGGCGCCTGTGGCCAGCTGAGCCTGAAGAACCGAAACTCCGAATAGCTCTCTTCCCCGGCAGAAGAGTTGTATTCATCGGCCTGCAGGCTTTGGAGCAGCTGCTTTTTACCTGTTACTTTTTACTTGGGCGCGGGCTTGGCCTTGGGATCAGGCTGAGCCTTGGTAGTCCCGGCCTTGGGATCTTTACCACGCGCCTTGCTCGCTCCCCTGCGGCCACGTGAACGGCCACGACCTCCATGAACACCTACAGGCGGCGCGGGACCAGCCTTGGTGGCAGTGGGCAGCTTGGGCGAGTTCTTGGTTCCATCAATCCCCCCGGTGAAAGGGATCCCTTCCGGCTTGGCAAAGATGGCATCTTTCAGGGAGGTGTTGTACTTGATGTCGGTGTATAAGCGCTCGGTGTCGAGATCACCATCCACATGGATCTCCAGCTGGGTAGGGAACTGGATCTTCTGCCTGGATTTGTCACTGAATCCGATAGCCTGGTACTTTTTGTAGAACTGTTCCTTCTTGACCGTTTGCTTGCCTGAAGCATCAAACCACTCTTTCTTCAGCAACAGCGCGGACTTCTTCGAGAAGAAGTAACGAATCTTCTGACGCCCGGTGAAATCGGACACCTCGATGATATCGCAGGATTCATCATCAACGAGCCCCTGGCCGATCGTCTTGAGCCCATAACCATCTTCTTGCCAGCTAACAAAGAAGTCATCCACCTGCTTATCCCAGACAAACACACTGAGCGTGCGCCCTTCCAGGGGAGAGACTGTCCCAAGCATTTTCACCCAGCCTTCCTGCA
>JAYGDV010000204.1:0-2600 GCA_046582735.1 Planctomycetota bacterium | reverse complement strand
TGCGCAGGTCGAGTTTGTCGAGCTGGTCGAGCACCTTGCCGATGTAGTAGTCCGTTGTCGTGACGATCGCCGCGTAGGAGCGCCGCGGCATGGGCAGCTTCTGGTAGAGAGCGGCATGTTCCTTCAGCGCCTGTTCGGGGTAGTGGGGGATGTTGAAGGCGAGGTAGAGAAAGAAAGGCCGGTCGCGGTTCTTCTCGATGAACTCGAGGGAGCGGGTGACCACCATTTCCGGGAAATAGCTGTTCTTGTGCGAGACCTCCCTGGTCCCTTTGTAGAGATCGTGATAGCCCTGGTTGCCGTGCAGGAAGTGGTGGTTGTAGTTGTCGATGAAGCCGTCGCGAATACCGAAGAATTCGTCGAAGCCCTGTTTTGTCGGGCCGTGGTCGCGATGGGCGCCGAGATGCCACTTGCCGAAGAGGGCCGTTCGATACCCGGCAGCCTTCAGCGTCTCGGCCAGGGTGACCTCTTCAAGCGCCATGTTGAGGCCATCGGGACCCTTCATGTCTCCCTGCATCCAGGAGTTGACTCCTGAGCGCTGGGGATGGCGGCCGGTGAGGAGGGCGGCCCTTGACGGGCAGCAGACGGTGTGCGCGTAGGCCTGGGTGAAACGCACCCCGGTTTTCGCCAATTTGTCGATGTTCGGCGTCTGCAGGTCGCTCGATCCGAAGCACCCCGCGTCCAGTGTACCCTGGTCATCAGTGAAGAGAATCACCACGTTGGGCCGGCGGGTCTTTGCCTGCGCAGTGGGGGAGTTTCCGTCTGCAGGGGCCGGTACCAGGGCCAGGAGGGCAGCAAGACAGATCCATTTCATCATTTTCAGCTGGCTCCTGGAGATTACTGATTTTCCTCAGGTTACTACAGCCGGGGGCAGGGTGACAGGACTGCGCCGGCCGGTTTTATGCGAGCCTGGTAAAGTCCAGCCGAACGGAATCAGCAGAGGCTCTCGATGTAGGCGAGGCAGAGATCGATCGTCGCCTCGATGCCCTTGACATGGGTTCTTTCGACGCCATGGGATGCAGCAACCCCGGGGCCGATGAGCCCGACCCGGAAATCGTTTCCTGCTCTCAGCGCGGCCGACCCATCAGAGCCGTAGTAGGGATAGACATCGACGGAGTGGGGGATCGATTTCTCTTCCGCCAGGTTGACAAGCTTCTTGCGCATGGCGTAATCGTAGGGGCCGCTGCTGTCCTTGGCGCAGATTGAGCAACGCACCTCGCTGCCCTCACAGGGCTCGCCGAGGACGCCCATGTCGATGACCAGCAACTCTTCGATCGTATCGGAGTAGCCGCAGGTGCCGCCGTGTCCCACCTCCTCGTAGTTGGAGAAGAAGAGCTCCACCGGGATCCCGGCATCTGAGGGTGGCAGCCTCCTGGCGATCTCGAAGAGAACGAAGCACCCGGCCTTGTTGTCCATGAAGCGGCCCTTGACGTAGCCCGAAGGCAGCTCCTGGTAGCGCGGGTCGAAGCAGACGATATCGCCGGGGCGCACTCCGAGCTCACGGGTGTCGGCCTCCTTGTAGACCTCTTCATCGAGGCGTATGTGCATATTCGAGGTGTCGCGCCGGGTCTTGTTCAGGTCCTTGTTGGCATGGGAGGAGGGGTTGTCGAGCAGGAAGGTTCCGGTCAGGACTTTTCCGGCCATGGTATAGACCTTGACGTACTCTCCCTCCGCCATGTTAAGCGACAGGCCGCCAATGGTGGAGACAGCAAGGGTTCCATCGGAGTTGAGGCCGCTGACCATCGCGCCGAGGGTATCGGTATGGGCGGCAATCGCCACCCTGGGGGCGGGGCCCATTGAACAACGCACCGCGCCCTTGTTGCTCAGCTCAGGTTCATAGCCATAACCTCGCAGGATCTCGGTGGCGTACTCGCAGGCCTGCTCCGTGAAGCCGGTGGGGGAGTCGATCTCTACGAGCTTTTTCAGAGTTTCAAGTGAACTCATCGCGTCTCTTTCCTCTCTCGATGGGCTTTACGCCGCACGGCGGCATCGAACGAAGGATAGAAGGGACGGGGGAGTCTGTCAATACGGGCCACCAGTTGCAGGGCCCGGTATAAAAAGAGAGAGGGCGGCGAACCGAGGAGGTCGCCGCCCTGTACTCTTCTCTTCAGTCTCTTTCTAAGAGCTTATTGGTTCGGGAAGTTATTTTCATAAGCTTCCCGCCTGCCCTTGTTCGTGGTCTGCGTGTAGACCTGGGTCGTCGAGAGGTGCTTGTGGCCCAGGAGCTCCTGGACCGCTCTCACGCTCGCTCCCTTATCGAGCAGGTGCGTCGCAAAGCTGTGGCGCAGCGTATGCGGCGAGGTTTTCTTGTTCATCCCGGTTACCTTGATGTACTTGTCGAGAATCTTTCGAATGCTGCGGCTGGAGAGCCGTTTTCCGAAACGATTCAGGAAGAGCGCATCGCCTTTTTCATCCGCTATGGGCGTGTGGGTTTTGATCCGGGACTCGATGTAGCGCTTGATTGCCAGAAGGGCAAAGCTACCGATCGGTACCAGTCTTTCCCTGGCAGCCTTGGCGCCATCGCCCTGCTCGTTCATGCGCTGGCGGGCGGGCACCTTGATGACCTCGGCGTTAAAGTCGAGGTTCAGGACGTTGAGGGCCGT
>JAYGDV010000193.1:0-12985 GCA_046582735.1 Planctomycetota bacterium | reverse complement strand
GAAGCTCGCGAATGATCTCCGGCCGAAAGAGCGAGTTCACATAGGCCAGCCGTGAGAACCGGTAGCCTGGAATGACCTCCTCGGTGATGGCGCAGCCCCCCACCAGCTCGCGGCTCTCGAGAACCAGCACCTTACGCCCCGCCTTCGCAAGATAGCAGGCCGCCACCAGGCCGTTGTGACCGGCGCCAATAATGACCACGTCGTATTTTTTCACTCTCAGCGGCCCCTCTTCAACTTCCACCGCCGAAGTACATATCATAGCCGCAGATCATGATCGCCATATCGACGAGGGCATGGCTGAGCCAGGCACCATAGAGAGATCCGCTGCGCTGGTAAAGGAACGACCAGATCACCCCTCCCACCGCGACGCAGAGCGACAGGGGGATCGTCACGCTCCAGAAATATTCCGCCGGAAGGAAGGTGTTAATGACAACCACATGGTGCGCCATGAAGGCCAGGCTCGAGAGCAGGTTCGCCCGGACGATGCCGAGATAATGTCGCGCGCGACCATAGACAAACCAGCGCCAGTAATACTCTTCGAGGAGGGAATGGATCAGCGAATAGAACACGGCGATCACCAGGAAGCCGCCGGGGGTATCGGCACCGAGACCCTCCAGTTTCCCCCCAAGGGCCTGCGGGGTACCGCTGAAGGCCGGGTGATGCTTGATGTAGCCGTAATACAGCCCCAGGCAGGCGGCCAGGATCACCAACCCGCTCAGCGCCCCGAAGAAAAGATCCCTGGTGGAAACCCCTCGGATCCCGCGGGGCTGGCGCAGAACCAGCCAGATCCAGACTGCCGGCAGGGCAAACTGGACAAGCTTGCTCAGGGCTCCCAGCGTCAGCATCCAGGACTCGCCGCTGAAAAGAACAAAATAGACCCAGGCGGCAAGAGTGGGGAAGGATGCCGCGAAGATCAAAACTAAGATCTCAGGTGCTTTTCTCACCGGCATCATAACTCCCCCACTAACAGGAATAGCCGAGGCGAAGAGCTTCGAGCGTCAACAGCTCGCCGGGCCCTCCCTCGGGATTGATGAACCACTCGAAGGTACTTTCCCCCACCTGCAGGATCGGCTCCCATTCGGGGGGCGTCGCCATCCATTCACCTCCGGGCCCCTGCATGTGGCTACGATCGGACGAGAAGGTGGAGAGGTATTCTTCCGCATCCATCACGCGAAAAACCGGCTCGAAGATATCGGGGAGATCATCGGGATTGCGGAAGGTGTTGGCGATGTAGCCGCCCATGGGAATGGGCATACCGAGCTGCGTATCAAGATCCCAGGCCATCCATTCGTCATCGAAGGCCATGAGAAATGCGTGGTAATCCCAACAGACGGGCTCATCGGTGTCTCCGCAGATCTTCTGGTTCCACAGCCGGCAGATCCCTCCATGGCTGAGAACAAAAACGACCTTCAGCTCGATGCCCTCAAAGGCCGGCTCCCGGCAGAGATGCCATACATTCTCTTCGCAATAGCTGGGAGCGTATTTAAATCTTGTGAGATGCTCTTCCATGACTGTCAACCTCCCCCGGCCGCGGCTTCGTAGGCAGCCACCAGTGAGCGTGCCGCCTCTTCCACTGTTTCACCGGCTATGGCTTGAGAGCTGAACAGAGAGCCGCCAACGCCAAAGGCCGCCGCCCCGGCAGAATAAAATTCGCCGAGGGTTTCAGCATTCACCCCGCCGGTGGGCATGAGGCGTATATCCGGCAGCGGGCCGCGCAGGTCCTTCAGGTAACCCGGCCCGAAATGATTTGCCGGGAAAACCTTCACCATCTCCGCCCCCAGGCTCCAGGCCTGGTAGATCTCGCTCGGGGTCAAGGCGCCGGCCATCACGGGCACCCCTCGCTCACCGCAGGCGGAGATCACCGCCGGCGATACAACCGGCGTCACTATGAAGGACGCCCCGGCCCCCAGGGCCTGGTCGAGATCCTCGAGGGTACAGACGGTCCCTGCCCCTACCTGGAGCTCATCGCCTCCTTCCTCGATGGCCGCGCCGATCGCCTCGACAGCGGAAGGAGAATTCATCGTCACCTCGATGCAGCGCAGCCCTCCAGCCAGGGCCGCCCCGACCAGCAGGCGCACCGTCTCCACCTCGAAGCCCCTGAGGATTCCGACGATTGGCAGCTCCGCGAACCTGTCCCGGTTGAACTCCTTGCCCAAGCCTTCAACTCCCGATATCGATGATAATCTTACCGGTCTGCTTCCCGTCCTCGAGATACCGGTGGGCCTCGGCCAGCTCAGCAAGGGGGAATACCCTGTCGATCACCGGCTTCAGCCTGCCTTCTCCCATGAGCGCAAGAATCTGCTCCAGCTCATCCCTGCGGCCCATCGTCGAGCCCAGGATAGACTGGCCCATGAAGTATACACTGGAAAGGTTCACCGTAACCTCGGCGCCTCCCGTCGTGCCGCAAAAAACCAGGCGCCCGCCCTTGCTCAGGCTCGCGAGGTCACACTCCCAGTTGGGTTCGCCCACGTGGTCAAAGACGACATCCGCGCCCCGGCCATCGGTAAAGTCCATAACCCGTTCCCTGACATCCTCCTCGCGGTAATTAGCGGTCTCCTCGGCCCCGCACCGGCTGGCATGCTCAAGCTTGGCGGGGGTGCTTGAAGTCGCCAGCACGCGGGCTCCGAGATGAGCGGCGATCTGGATGGCCGCGGTGGAGACGCCACTACCGGCCGCCTGGACGAGAACCTTCTCGCCCGGGCGAACTCCCGCACGGGCCACCAGCATGTGCCAGGCGGTGATGTAATTGATCGAAACCGCGGCCGCCTCCTGCATGGAGAGCGCCTCCGGCTTCGCAAAACAATTCGCGGCGGGAACCGCGATCCTCTCCGCCATCCCCCCATCCCTGGCTGCTCCATAGATCCGGAAATCAGGGCAGAGCTGGTCATCGCCGCTTTGAAGCGCCTGCTCATCTCCGTGCCCCTCACAGGGATAGATAACCACCTCGTCACCCGGCTCGAGCCCGCTGCCAGCCGGGGCCTCCAGCACGGTACCGGCCGGATCGCTGCCGGGGATGATCGGCAGTGGAAACGGTCGTTTGCCGCCGAGGCGAACCCAGATATCGAGATGGTTCAGGCCGCAGGCCGCGACCTCTACGAGGGCATCTGCCGGACCCGGCTCGGGCTCCGGTCTCTCACCCACCCTGAGGACCCCCGGCCCTCCATGTTCCTCGATATACGCGGCTCTCAAATCCTGCTACCTCCTGCCCTCCTGGCGGAGGGTATCTTACGCAATCCGGCGCCAGGGTACAGCACAACAATAAGCCTGCCCCGGGCTATCCACTGGACCTTGCCGGGGCGGACAATACAATACAGCGCCCTGCTCAATAACAACATCCGAGGATAGCGTCTTGAAACCAACATCCCTGCTGGGACTTTCACTTGAATTGATCGGCGAGGTCGCCGAGCCCGGGCCCTACCCGGCAGATGCCCGCGTAGGCCGTTTCTTCAGGGGCAAACGATTCCTGGGAAGCCGGGACCGGCGCTTCATATCCGCCGCGGTCTATTCCTGGCTGCGCTTCCATGACCGGGCCCGGCCGCGCTGGAAATCCTGGTGCAAGCTGAGAAACCTCCAGGATTTCGAATCCGGCTCACAGCAAAGCCTCTTCCTGCTCGACATCCTCGCACTGGCACAGGATGGGAATTTTCCCTGGGAATTCAATCCCACCTGCAATGCAATGCTTGAATGGGGAGACCTCGAGGGCCACGACCTCGATGACCGGGTCCGGCAGGCCGCCAATGATGCGTTTCTCGATGATCAATGCTGGCCGGAAGATCCCGTAGAGCGTTTTGCCGCAGAAACCAGCATGCCGCCCTGGCTCGGAGAGCTGCTCCTTGAGCAGATGGGGGAAGAAGAGGGGCGGAAATTCGCCAACCAGCTCTGCACGGGAGCCGACGTGAATCTCCGCGTGAACACAAGAAGGGCAACCCGGAAAAAAGTGATGCGCAGTCTCCAACGGGAGACCGAGGCCGAGGTTGAGCTGTCAAGATACAGCCCGAACGGCTTACGCCTGAACCGTCGCATCAACCTCACCGCAACTACCGCCAGCCGCAAGAGCTGGATCGAGGTCCAGGACGAGGGCAGCCAGATCGCTGTTTTCTGCACCGACGTCGCTCCAGGCATGACCGTGATCGATGCCTGCGCGGGCAGCGGGGGTAAAACACTCGGGCTTGCCGACATCCTTCTTGCCGAAGAAGAGGAGGGGGAAGTCCCCGCCCACCTGCAGAGTCGTCTTATCGCCTGCGAGATCGAACCCGGGAAGCTCCAGGAGCTCCGCCGGCGAACCAAGGAAGTACGCCTGAGAGACAAGGTGGAATACGCCCTGATCGGTAAAGACGGCAATCTCTCCAATACGCTGCCGCGCGCCCACCTGGTGCTGGTTGATTCACCCTGTACCGGGCTCGGCACCCTTCGGCGCAACCCGGAGGCAAAGAACCGGTATGGCCTCGAAGATGTCGAGCGATTCCAATCTCTCCAGCTGGAGATCCTCGAACGCTTTGCAGCCCTCGTACGTCCGCGCGGACGGCTCGTCTACGTCACCTGCTCCTTCCTCGATGGCGAATGCGACGAGGTGGTGAAAAATTTCGAGGAGCGCCATCCGCAGTTCAGCGCATCTCCTTCCTTCTGGGCATCCAAGCGGCTCCCGGCCGCCTGTCTCGATGGGCACAAGATCCGGATCGGGCCTTCAACCACCGGAACCGATGCTTTCTTTATCGCCTCCTGGCGGCTTGAAAAACAGGGCGAGGACGACTGAGGCTGCTGCGGGGAAATGCTGGGGGTTGCCGGAAGCCTGAGCCTGTACAATACCTGGCGTGCCAGCTGCCAAGACCACATCGACACCCTCCCTCCCCGGCGAAGCCCTTAAGCTGCTCAAGGGGTTCAGGCGCCGGCATCTCCTGCTCACCCTGGCAAAGGGATTCGCCTTCTGGGCCGGCACAACCGCCCTCTTCCTCATGCCGGCCCTGCTGCTGGACCGCTTCCTGCTGCTGGAAACCCCGCAGCGGAGCTCGATCAGCTGGATCACCCTTTCGGCCTGCGCCATTTCCATGGTCTTCTTCGTACTTCTTCCAATTCTTCGCCCGTGGTCTCTCCTGCGCTGTGCCGCGGCCATCGAGAAAGCCCAGCCGGCGCTCGAGGGCGCCCTGCTGAGCATCGTGGAGCTCTGCCAGGCAAAAAAACCGGGATGCTCCGGGGAGCTCCTCCATTCCCTGAGGGCAGATACCGCAGGACGGTGCCCGCGAGTCAGGATCAGCAAGCTCCTGCCCGCACAACAGGCAACCCGCGCAATCGCCGGCTCCATCATCATCTGCCTTCCGCTGCTGGCCGCGACAGCCTGGAACCCCCAGGGGATGCTGCAGCTTGGCCGGCGGCTGCTCAATCCCCGGCAGCAGGAACTTCCCAGGCCGAGCACCACCTTCTTTGTCGCCCGGGCGGACAGGAGCATCGTCGGCCGCGGGCAACAGGTCACCATCAAGGTTTCCATAGTGCGCGGCGCCCCCGGTAAGCTTGTCCTGCTCACCAGCGAGGACACCCCGGGGGATACAGCCCCCTGGAAGGAAACCAGCATAGACCAGGAGACCAGCGCCCCCGGTGGTGACGGGGCTGCAGAGGCAGCCCATAAGCTGAAAGCCCTTTCGAGCTTCGCCTTTCGTGTTCGCGGCGGAGACTACATGAGCCCGGTGCAGAAGGTCGAGGTGCGCTCCCCGCCCACCCCCCTCACCTTCAGCATCACCTACCATTACCCGGACTACACCGCGCGAAAAGACCGAACGGTTCAGAAAAGCTCCGGCAATATCTCTGCTCTCAGAAACAGCCGGGCAGATATTGTCCTGGAGGCGGACAGGGAGCTTGCCAGGGCGGGCATCCTGCTCGGAGCGCGAAAGCTCCAGGGGCGCGTCGATGGGCGGCAGGCCATCTTCCAGGACATCGCGATCAACGAAGACGGGGAATACCGCATCGAGCTGGAAACCCCGGACGGGATCCCCTCCCGCGAAGGAGAGCCGTATTCCATCCGCATCCTGGAAGACAATCCACCGCAGATTGCACTTCTCTCACCGAGGAACAGAGAGCTGGAGGTAGAAAGCAGCGGAACCGTCCAGCTCAGGTACCGGGCCGAGGACGACTACGGCATCAGCTCGGTTGAGCTCCTGCTGCAGACCCCGGGAGAGGCAAGGGTGCTGCCGCTATTCAGGGAAATCAACGTCCGCAAGAAGCCGGCGCTGCGGGATGCGACCTATGCCTTCAGCATAGGAGCTACCGGAGCCCGGCCTCCGGAAACACTCTCCCTGAGGCTCCGGGTTCGGGATGGACTTGGGGGCGAAGGGCTCTCCGCAGAACGAAAACTCAAGTTGACCTGGCCCGGAGATGCTCCCGAGGGCCCCGGCTGGCTACCCTCCCTCCGGGCACTGAACAGGAACCTTGAGGAGCTCGCAACCCTCTGGGCAAGCCCCGCGGCCGCCGGGCAGAGCGATGAGGCGGCTGAGAACCTGGTCGTGATTCGAACACTCTGCCTGGAGATCTCCAGGCTCTGCCTTGAAACTGCAACGAGTCCCCCACTGCCGGCAGCCAGCCGTTTTGCGCTCGAATCGGTGGCCTTCCGCCTGCGCGCCCTCGCAGATGAGGAGGTGTCGCAATTATGGCGATTGGCGACAGGGCCCGCAGCAGAACCCGCAACCCCCTCCAGCGCGGGCGCTGAAGACCCTCGCCGGGGTGGCCTGGAGAAGATCGGGACTCTTGCCCGGCTGCTGGAATCCCTGGCGATCTCAGAAGAACTCGAGGAAGCGCATGAAGCCCTCCGGGTCGCAGCGCAGGACTGTAAGCTGCTTGGAGCGGAAGCCGCCAGCTCGAGTCCCGCGGCGGTACCCGGGCGCAGTGGCGAGAGGCTGAGCGGACTGATCGAAGAGGTCATCAGCTGCGCTGCCGGCCTGGAGCGCCTGCGGAAGAATCTCGGATCCGCGCGAGAAGAGCTCGGCGACGAGCTGGAAGGTTCCGTAAGAGCCATGTCCTCGTCGCTGGTCGCCGAGCTTGAGCTGGCGCGTAAGGCTGCTGAAAAAGAAAATGCGGCCGAGCTGGAATCGCCCCTGAAGCGTGCCGCTGACTCCTTCAACCGCCGGGTCGATTCTCTCGCCAGCCTGCACCTGGCTGCATTGAAGGAATACCGCCAGGCTCGCCACTGGCAGGTCCCTGAAAGTGAATTTGCCGGGCTGCTCGGGAAGGTGAATGCCGCCTGGAAGACCGACAGTTCCCGCCGCGAGCTGCTCACGGCTGCACGGGGCGTGTTTACCCGGGTTGCCTGGCGAAACGAAACCGGACAGAACTTCGAGTATTCCGATTTCGAATCAGCCTCCCTGCTTGGAGCTGTTTCGGAACTGCTTGAACGGGTGCTCGAAGAAGATGGCGCCCGGAGCTCCCCCGCACGGGGGGAGAAAGGTACCTTGCTGATTGATGGCCTGGCAAGGGCAGCTCTCGACCTGGAGCCGGCTCTCTGGCTTGGCCGCTCCCTCCAGCTGGTGCAATGGATCGCCGCAGGCGAGGAGTCGCTGGCCTGGCGGCTGGAAGGACTGGAAGGCTTCCATGCCCGGCGGCTCGGCCTGGCCCGCCGCGCCCAGGCTGACATCGAGGACTGCCTGGGCGACCTGCTCTTGCGGCTTCGGGCAACGAACGGGGTGGCTGCCCGGTTCCCGGAAGAAAAAATGGCGCCCGTGACAGAGGTGATCAGCGAGGCCCTTACTACAGCGCAAAACAACCTGGAACATCTGCGGGGTGAAGCGGCCGATCCCGCAGCAGCTGCCCGGGGAGTTCAGCGCTGCGCCTCCCTGCTCGGGGAGGCGACCGGCATGCTCGAGGAAATGCGCCGGGAATCCCTCGAAGGACTGGCTGACTCCGCCCGGTGGCTGCGAAGCAACCGGGGAACCATCAGCCAGCGGCTCGACCGGCTTGCCGAAGGCCTCCTGAAACATGGGAAAACCCTTAAAGATTCCTCCACCGTCGATTCGATCGAGGGCAAAAGCGGCGGAGAGTTGATTGTCGAAGCGCTGATTACCTGGACTGAGAATGTCCGCCAGGGGAGGAAGCTGGCCAGGGAAATCCGCCAGGCTGCAGACCAGCAGGCCGAGACGGGAAACAACCCGGCGATGGTTGTAAACCTGGAGAGGGCGTCAACCGCCCTGCTTGCACTTGTAGCCGGGCCGCTGGGGCGTACAGGGGCCGACCTGCGCCGGGCGCTCACATCAGACAGGGATGACCGCGAGCTGCTGCTGTCCTCCGCCTCGGCAGCCGTCTTCGAGGCAGCAGCCGGCATCCGGAAGATCTCCGAAGCACTCGAAATCCTCGACTCCAGGGAGCTCGCCGAGCTCAGCGGCAAGGAGCTCGAAGAGCTGGTCACCGCTGCAACGGCCCTGGCCGAGGGCGGCTCGATGGATCTTTCCCTGATCGAGATGCGGGCCCGGCTCCTGCTCGATGCGGCACTGCGGGCTTCGCGTGAACTGGGAAGGCGGCTGCCGGGGCTGAGGGCGCGGGCCGACCTGCTTGACCACCTCGAGGCAGCGGCTGAACGGTTTTCATCCGCCCTGAAACAGGCCATGGCCGGCGATGCTCCCGGAGCCCTCGCGCGGCTCGGCGAGGGACTCGCCCGGATGGAGCAGGCCATAGCCCTGGCAAGAAATGCACGGGGCGAGGCCGGCGGGCAACTCGAAAGCGCCCCGCCGGATACCCAGGCAGCCTCGAACCCGGAGGCCGGCGAGGAGCTCAACAAGGAGCTCGAGTCTGCAAGACGTGAGCTGGCGAGGCTGGTGGAGATAGAAAAGCTGCGCAAGGAAGCTTCCGGGCTCCTGGAGAGGCTGCTGGCAGAGGAGGAAAACCCTCAAGAGCAACTGGAGGCGGCACAGCAGGCGCAGGAAAGCCTCGCACAAGGTATCGAAAACCGCGTGCCCTCAACCAGCGTCATCATCGAGCTGGTCTCCAGGCTGGCGACGCTCCAGAAACTGGGCCGCGAGACGGCATCGGAAACACGCTACCTGGAGGAAGAAGCCCGGCAGGCCCTGGCCGCCAGGGATGGTGATAACGCTTCTGTCCTTGCGGGTAAGCTTAGAGAGGAACAGGAAAAGCTCGAAAAGAAAATCCTGGGACTGGTGGACGGCTTTTCGCGGGCAGGTTTCAAGCTCTCGATGCTCCTGCCTGCTGTTTTCAAGGCCTACCGCAAGGCCGCGGCCACCACCGGCCCCCTGGGTAACAGTATCACCCGGGCCGGCAGGGAGCTTGCTGACGGCAAGCTCGAATCGACTGTCGACTCCCTTGCCGAAACAAACCTGCAGCTGGGTGTGTTCCTTGCCGACCTCGACCAGGTGCGAGCCCGGGCGATTGAAACGCTCGCCGAGGCAGAGGCCGGAGGCCGCTCAGCCTACTCGTCCCTGCAATCGGCAATGAAAAACGCCCGCCAGGCTGCAAAGCTGATCTCTGGCGGCAAGATCAACGATGCCAGGAGGAAAAACTCTGCGGCAAGAAGCCAGCTCCTGCTGGCCGGCCGGGCCATTCGAAGGCAGCTCGAGAGTATTGTTCTCCCCGGGGGCGAAGAAGGGCCCCTGGTCTCAGGATTGCTGGAATCCGAGGCCGCCCGACTGGGCCTGGTCTGGCAGACAGGAACCCGGGGTGAAGAATTTGAGGCCAACCGTGAGGACGAGATCAGAGGTCTCGAGGATATGGATTTTCCGCCCGCATACCGTGATCTGGTACGAATTTACCTGAGAGCGATCAGGGATTAACTCGCCGGTGGCGACGAAAAAATGGGAATGCAGAAGGCACAGCCTGCCTCCCTCGCTTAGAATTCCCCTATGAGTTCCACAGCGCTGAAAGGGCCCTCGCTGGCAGCGGCAGCCATCCTCTGCAGTTTCCTCGCCGGCGCCATCGGTGCCCAGGATAAGGCTCCCCCATCGGGGGAAAAACCAGCCGGCAATGCCCCGGCCGGGCCGCAAAAGGTTCGCATACCGAAGTTCCGCCAGGTCTACGCCGAGACCCCGGTAACCCGGGCCGTTGACCGCGGACTCACCTTCCTTGCCTCCAAGCAGCTCGAAGACGGTTGCTGGCTGTCACCCGGCTACGGCAGGAACACCGGCATCGTAAGCCTCGCCACCCTCTCGTTCCTGTCGAGGGGACATGAGCCCGGCCGCGGACCCCACGGCAGCAGAATCGAGCAGGCGATCTCCTGGGTCACCTCCAACCAGAAGAGCGGACTGATCATCCGGGACACCTCGCACGGAGAGCTCTACAGCCACGGGATCTCTACACTCATGCTGGGCGAAGTGATCGGCATGGTCAACGCCAAGCGAAAAGGACTCGAAGCCGTCCACCGGGTTCACCGAACCGCCATCAACATCATCCTCCGGGCCCAGAACGTTCCCAAGGACAGATGGAATCTGGGCGGGTGGCGCTACACCCCATCCTCGGAGGTCTCCGACATCTCCGTCAGCGGGTGGCAGCTGCTCGCGCTGCGCGCTGCGAAAGACACCGGGCTCCCCGTCCCTGACAAGAACATCCGCCAGGCCGTTCACTATATCAAACGCTGCGCCCATCCCTCCGGGGGTTTCTCTTACCAACCTGGCGGTGACCCCAACACGGGGCGCACGGGAACCGGCATCCTGTCACTTGAAATCTGCGGTGAGCACGGCTCTGCCGAGGCGCGGCGGGGAGGTGACTGGCTACTGAAGAACCCGCTGAAGTGGAAGGGGCCCTTCTTTTATTACGGCGCCTATTATTCCGCCCAGGGAATGTACCAGCTCGGTGGAAAATACTGGAAACAATGGCAGCCCATCAGCGAAAAACTGCTGCTGGAAAAACAGAACGAAGATGGCAGCTGGCCGCCGCCTCCCGGGGCGACCCACGAGGAGCAGGCCGGCACGATCTACACCACCGCGATGGCGATCCTCTCGCTCGGGGTTGAATTCCGCTACCTGCCCATCTACCAGCGCTGAGCCCGGCTCCACAGAACCCGGAAAGATCCTGCCTGAAAACGAGACAACCGGGCCGAAAGGTGTACAATCGTTTAATACGGTCGAATCTACATTGGGGACTTCGGGATAAGAAGTATGTGGCCATACCGTCCATCTAAACTTACAGATCTGCTGAGCAGGGAAGAGCTTTCGGCTCTCCTTTCCCAGGGCCTCGGGCGCAAGCTGCGGTCGAACGTCCTGCTGGTCGAGCCCCGGGAAGAGAACGGGGAGCCCGGGCCCGATGTGCTCGTCTCGATTGACGAGCAGGAAGAGCGCTCATTCTGTTCGCTGCTTCGGCATGGAAAGGAAAATGACCAGGCCGCCTTTGCCGGAGGCGACAGCGCCTGCAGGCGCTGTGAGAATCGCTTCGCTGCGCGGGCGCTGCGGGATCTGTCTCCATGCGAAGAGGCCCGAAACCCTGATAAAACCTCCGTTTTACAGGCCCGCTGCCACATGGGACTGCAGGATCTCGCCGCCGCGGTAATGATCGACAACCAGCTGCTCGCTGTCCTTGTAGCCGGACGCAGGATCGCAGCAGAAGAAGACCGGGTCCGAATCCAGAAACGCGTCGGCAAGCTCGGCAAGCTGACCCGGGCTGAAAAACGAAGCATGGAAAAAGCCGGCAAAGACCCGGTTGCACCGATCACCCCGGCCAGTGAAGAGGCAAGGCAACAGCTCATCAACGAGATCGCCTCCATAGAAAAGATTGATCCGGCTCTGGAGACAGAGCTCTCAAAAGCTGCAGGCCTGCTCACCTCTTTTTCACAGGGGCGCCTGCAGGCTGCTCGCCAGGCCTGGGAAACAAGCGTACTCGAGGCCCTTGTCCCCGAGACCAATGGCCTTCCCGTTCGACGCTCCGCCATACTCAACTGGCTCGATTCGGCTGTCGGAATGACGCGCCGGACACTCGATCTCGAGTTCTTTGCCGTTTTCGGCAGGCTGCCCGAATCAACCGGCAAGAGTGCTGCCGCCCTGCGGTTGCTCGGCCAGGATGGCCTGGGCAATGAGGGAGATGAAGAAATCTCCCTGCGCGGTGAAAACGCCGCCCTGCTGCTGGACCCTGCCCCGTTCAGGCTCGATGAAAAAACTGCGCCGGATTCCATCAGCAGTGCCCTCGAAGCCCCGTCCGCGCTGATCGGTGCGGTAAAGACGACCTCCTCCAGCCCCGCCGGCTGGAAAGACCGCCTGACCAAGAGCATCTTCGTTGCGGCCCCCGCCACCAACGATGGCCTCGAGCTGGTATTCGTCTTCGGCCCGCCACGCAGGCAGGAGGACAACTCTCCCGGAACCGACGACTACCGGCTGCTGTGGAAATCAGCCCGGGCTCTCGGTGACCGCTACCTCCTGGCCTCACTGGAATCGAGGCGCCGGGAGCTCGCCAGGTACGAAGACCGGGAGAAAAAGAAAAAACCGAGCGGGCCGCTGCAGCTGCAGCACTTCAACGCACGCAAGCTGCTCGACGCGTGCCTCGCGCCCATGCAGGAGCTCGCCGGGAGCCGCAGTATCCAGTTCGGGCTCGAGGGCCTGCCCGAGCGGCTGATGATGGAGGCGGACCGAAAAAAACTGAAAGACGTCTTTGACTGCATTCTCCTGCAGGCCCTTGAATTCGCCCGGCCACATCCGGAAAACGGCAATCCCTCCATCCTCGTTTCCATCCGGCGTGACAAGAAGATCCGGGGGCGCCTGCTGTTCAACTTCGATGTCATCGGGCGCTACCTCGATGGCAGCGACCACCGGCGGCTCTTCGCCCCGGAGAGTAAAAAAACCGACGAGAAAAACGGTAACGCTTCCACCCCCCCCGGCACCCGGGTTGTCAGCTTCAAAGAAGCTCAACAGAACATCTCCTGGCACAAGGGACGCCTGAAGGTGGAAAGCGAGAGGCTCGGCAATAGCAAAGGCCCCGGAGGCGATAAGCCGGGGCAGTGGCCCGGAAGAACGATCTTTACGGTCGAGATTCCCGCCCGCCCTCCCAGGCCGCGCAAGCAGGCCGGGAAAAAGCCCTC
>JAYGDV010000148.1:0-3300 GCA_046582735.1 Planctomycetota bacterium | reverse complement strand
CTCGTAGCCCCAGTACTCCTCCATCGCCTCGATAAACTGCGATCTTACCTGTTCCATACCACCTTCACTCGACCACCGTAATACTCAGGATACTTTATAGTATCTCCCCGGCAGATTTTCAGGAAAAGACTGCCGGAAATTTCAGGGCCTGCCTGCTGTGCAGGCTCTATTCCGGGTTTTTAACAATCCAGTTAAAGCCCGGCTCGACGACGTAAAACCCGACCGGACGCTCACCAATTCGCGCTTCCCACCTGTGCCCGATGAAGGACTGGCAGACCCAGGACTTGCCGGCGGCCAGGTCGGGGCGGGGCTGGTCCTTGGAACTCATCCCGATCCAGATAATCTTGAGGGTCTCCTTCGTCTGGTTGATGACCTTGAAACCACAGGGCGGACCTGAATAGGAAGGAACACGTGCGAAGGATTTAAAAGTCACGCCCTGCAGGCCGTCGGCGAGGTCAAGCCGCGCCTGCTCGCTGTTGGGGCTCTTGCCTGAGAAATAAACAGTTTCCAGGGTAGGTAATTTTTTCAGCAGGGAGAGATCCTCATCGGTTCCACTCCAGCTTTCTCCAAGCAGGACCGATGCGACCACATCGACCGTGGCCGGCTCCAGCACCTCGATCTCGTCAATCGACCACCACAGGTTCTTTTTGCCGGTCTGCACGATGCGAAGAAACTTCGCCTCCAGTCCCGGCCACTTCGCCTGCGTGATCGGCGAGGTGCCGTTCCCCTTCGCCAGCACCGCCGACCAGTTCAACCCATCCAGGGAGACAGAAACCTCGTAGCTCGCCGGGAAGTCATTGGACCCTGGCGTCATCAACCGGACCCCGCCGATGAAGGTCGGCCCGGGAAACTCCAGGGTGAACCACAAGCCGGGCTGCTGGTGGAAGGACGAGGTCCAGCGCGTATCGGGATTGCCATCGATGGCGTTGCGCGGCGTGTCCGCGTTGGGCGAGAAGTGGCTCGCGGTCGCCTTCCAGAGATCCTTCCGGCCAAGGAGCCTCGGCTTGGCGTCACGCGATTGCTTGGCGTAGTTGATCTCGGCTCCCTTCTGGTAGAGCTGCAGGGCCGTCTTCTTTTCTTCAAAGCCGAGGCGTGAGGACTTGACCACCCTGGCGATCGCCCGGTTCATGCGCACGCTCTCGCCCCCCGCCTCCCCAAGAAGCGCTGAAAATTCATAGACGGCCGGCGGGCTGGCGGAGATCGAGAGGTCTCGCCAGCAGATGAACTCTCCACCCGGACGCTGGCTGACCTCAACCGCCACAGGGCCGTCCTTGTTGATGCCGAGATCGTAGAGCAGGGGAACCGGCCCCATCTGCCAGGGTTGCCGGCCCGGCAGCTCAGCCGGCCGAAGCACCTTCCCATCGACCCGCACCTCGAGGATCGCCGGGTTTGGATGAACCGCGTTCACGGGGCTCACATCCACCCGCAGCCATTGCTGCCCCACGGCCAGCTCCAGCTTCCTGCTGAGCACGAGCGGATCTCCCTGCAGCGAGAGAGCCGGGAAGAAATATTCTTCGCCCTTGGTCTCCAGGACAATCTTCCAGTTGAGCTTCGAACGTTCGCTGATTTCGAGGTTCCAGCCCCTCCAGGATGGGATGTTACGGCGAACCCGCTCCGCGGCAATCGTGCCGAGTCGGTTACGGTCAAGGTAGAGCACCGGCTCGAGCCAGTCGGCAATATCCCTGATATCGAAGGGGTCGACGCCGGAGATCCCTTCCGCATGGGCTGTATCGGCCTGCAGGACCAGACGTCGGCGCTCTCCCGTCGCAGGCGGAACGGCCAGGCGACCGGTATCGACAGACTGGTAGCTGCCGACAAGGAAAGGGCTCTGGTAGAGAGGCTTCTCCTCCACTGAACCGAGAAAGACCCTCCCCACGATACAGCCGCCCTCTCCCACCTGGCTGTCGAGACCGAGACTGGTCCGGAACCCTGTCACCAGGGGGCCAAGGTCGAAGTGCAATTCGCTGAAGGCATGGGTCGAGTAACCCCAGCCGTACTCCCTGCCGGCACACGCGAGAAAACCGTTCCTGGCGTTGCGATCGAGCCGCCAGCCCGAGGGTTTGGCCAGGTAGTGGCGCTCTTTTAAGAGGGCCGGGGTGAAACGGGAGAGGGGAACCTCCTCGGGTTTGAAGAAGCTGCAGGTATGAATCCTGTTGAAGGGCGTCCAGAGCGGATCGAGGGACCAGGCCGGCTGAACCATGTGCTGCCAGGTATCCGGAGAACCCCGGTCCCCGCGAAGCGCCTCCTCTCTCTCCCGCACCCGCTGCATGGCGAGCAGCCAGTTGTTGTACTCTTCGACCCTCTGGATCAGTTGATCGGCGGTCCTCGACCTTTTCACTCTCTTGAGCTGGTCAGCCTTCAGCGCCCTGATCCTGTCGATGCTGCGCTGGTCCTGCTGCTGGCGCTGCTGCCGGGTCCGGAGTGCCTCATCTGCGTTCTGCTTTTCAATCCGGGCTCTCTGGCGAAGGCGGTCCTTCCTGAACGCCTCGAGCTGGACCTTCTGCTGGTCGGCCGGGAGCTTTTTCAGCTGCCGCAGCCTCGTCTTCTCGAGGTTAACGGTCAACCGATCATGGGTCTTCAGCCGCTGCTGGTGGCGTTTTTCCATCTGGGAGAGGAAGCGATCGGTCACCGCGACAACTCTTTTCTCTTCCCTTCCACCTGCACCAAGCGCCTCGGCCTGGTCCTTGAGTTCCTTCTCGAGCTTCTTCTCCAGAGCCTCGATCCTCTGCTTGAAGGCCTTCTCGTGGTTGGGGATGTTCTTCAGCTGCCCCAGCAGTGAAGCCCTGATTCGCTGGTAGCGCTCCTGCTCCTGGAGCGAGGTGAAAGCGAGGGCGTGGAAACGCGACCGGCTCGCTGTCGCTATGAGCCCATCGATCGTCTCGACCCGCAACAACGGCTCATCGAGGCCCGGGTTCAATACCGCAAGATCATCGTAATAGGATTCCCAGGGATCGCCGGACACCGGATGCAATTCCGCAAGCTGTCCGAAGGCCACCTCCGTGACGCCATCCCCATGCAGCAGCGAGACGCTTCCTGTCCCCCAGCGCAGACGGCGAAACTCGATCGACCTCCCGTTGAGCAGGTAGGCGACCCCGGGGGTCAACACCTGCCTGCGCCCGCTTCGCCAGACGATACGCTGCACCTTCGAGGGCAGAACGCGGATGTATTTCCGTGCAATCCTGCCGGGGCGTGCGAAGACCTCCTCGGTATCGACCAGCAGCATGCCGGGGGCCTTGCCGCTGCCTTCGAAAACAGCGCTCACCAGCTTCCCCGGCAGCCGGTCTCCCCCCACAAACTCGA